>NZ_JBLEBI010000026.1:0-58522 GCF_047340315.1 Streptomyces sp. AF1A | reverse complement strand
CCACGGTGCCCTCCGGTTCGATCGCGGCGAGGTCCCTGCCGCGGGTCTCGCGGGAGGCGAGGACGGCGAAAACGGTGATCAGGGCGGCGAGGCCGACGTACACCGAGATCGGGGCGGAGCTGCCGTAGGAGCCGAGCAGCGCGGTGGCGATCAGCGGGGCCGGGGCGCCGGCCGCCACCGAGGAGAGCTGGGCGCCGATGGAGGCGCCGGTGTAGCGCATCCGGGTGGCGAACAGCTCGGAGAAGAAGGCCGCCTGGGGCGCGTACATGGCGCTGTGGAAGATCAGCCCGACGGTGACGGCCAGCACCAGCGCGGGGAACGACTTGGTGTCCAGCAGGGCGAAGAAGGCCCACGACCACAGGCCCACGCCGACCGCACCCACCAGGTACACGGGCTTGCGGCCCACCCGGTCGGAGAGCGCGCCGAACAGCGGGATCAGGCAGAACTGCACGGCCGAGCCGATCAGTACGGCGTTCAGGGACGTCTGCTTGTCGATCCCGAGGTGGTCGACGCAGTAGGTGAGGACGAACGCGGTGATCACGTAGTACGAGATGTTCTCGGCCATCCGGGCGCCCATCGCGACCAGGACGTCCCGCCAGTGGTTGCGCAGCACCGCGACGAACGGCAACTGCTCGGCCCGCTCCTGCACCTTGCGCCGCTCAGCCTTGGCCAGCGCCTCCTTGAACAGCGGGGACTCGTCGACGGACAGCCGGATCCACAGACCGATCATGACCAGCACGGCGGAGAGCAGGAACGGCACCCGCCAGCCCCAGGAGTCGAACGCGTCGTCGCTGAGCACGGTGGTCATCAGGGAGAGCACGCCGACGGCGACCAGGTTGCCGGCCGGTGCGCCGCCCTGCGGCCAGGAGGCCCAGAACCCGCGCCTGTTGGCGTCACCGTGCTCGGAGACCAGCAGGACGGCGCCGCCCCACTCGCCGCCGAGGGCGAAGCCCTGGATCAGGCGCAGGGTGGTCAGCAGCAGGGGGGCCGCGACACCGATCGTGCGGTAGCCGGGGACGCAGCCGATCAGGGCGGTCGACAGGCCCATCATCAGCAGGCTGATGACGAGGAGCTTCTTGCGTCCGAGGCGGTCGCCGAAGTGGCCGAAGACCACGGCGCCGATCGGGCGGGCGGCGAAGCCGATGGCATAGGTGAGGAAGGACAGCAGGGTGCCGGTCAGCGGGTCCGAGTCCGGGAAGAACACCCGGCCGAAGACCAGGGCGGCGGCCGAGCCGTAGAGGAAGTAGTCGTACCACTCGATGGTCGTGCCGATCAGGCTGGCAGCGACGATCTTGCGCAGACCGCCCGGTCTTGCGGAGGTGCCTGGGTCGTTCACGGCGTTGTGAGCGCTGGGCATGGTTGTCACCGTTTTCGCAGTGGGAGGGGAGCGGAACCTCCGGAGCCGGCCGACGCTGGGGGACGGGGGCGTGGGCCCGGGGGAGTTCGTCGGGTGGTGCGCCGGGGGCAGCGGCGCGCGGGTGCCGCGCCGGCCGGCCTCAGCCGATGGGCGAGAGTTGTCTGCCGTGCCGTCAGTGAGCCGTCCAGCCGCCGTCCAGGGGGATCGAGCTGCCGGTGATGTATCCGGTGTGTCCGGTGCACAGCCACAGGGCCGCCCCGGCGACCTCGGACGGCTCGATGAGGCGCTTGATCGCGGTGCGTTCCAGGAACACCTGGTCCATCACGTCCGCCGCCGGGATGCCGTGGGCGAGCGCCTGGTGGGCGATCTGCTCCTCGACCAGCGGCGTGCGGACATAGCCGGGGCTGATGCAGTTGCTGGTCACGCCGTGCTCGGCGCCCTCCAGGGCGACCACCTTGCTCAGGCCCTCCAGCGCGTGCTTCGCCGTCACGTACGCCGACTTGTAGGCGCTGGCCCGCAGGCCGTGCACCGAGGAGATGTTGACGATCCGCCCCCACCCCCGCGCGTACATGTGGGGCAGGGTGCGGCGCAGGATGCGGAACGGCGCCTCGACCATCACCCGCTGGATCAGCGTGAAGCGTTCCGGAGGGAACTCGTGCACGGGGGCGACGTGCTGCAGACCCGCGTTGTTGACCACGATGTCGGAGTCGTCCGGCAGCGCGTCGACGGCATCGGCCTCGGAGAGGTCGGCCACGATCGCGGTGCCGCCGACCGCCTCGGCCACCTCCTTGGCGGCCTCGGCGGCCCGGTCCACCACATAGACCTCGGCACCGGCCGCGGCGAAGCCCTCGGCACAGGCCCGGCCGATCCCGCTGGCCGCACCGGTGACCAGGACCTTGCGGCCGGTGAGGAAGCGGGTCGGGGGCGGCCCGTACGCGGCGAAGGCGCCGGGCTCGGGATGCTGGGGCGAGCCCTCGGCGGAGCTCCTGGTGCTGTCCATGGCCGAACACGGTAGGGAGGAACCATGAGCTGAGACACGTGGGCCGCCGACATATTTCCGCGGAAGAGAATGGGCCTCGCCACCATGAGTGGGCGGCCGGTGGCCGCACCGGCGGTTCCCGGCCGCCCGACATGCGCGACAAGGGCGGGTACGCCCGCCCGCACGGTTTTGCGCATGTCACAGCGTTGCCGCCGAGACCATGGGTGGACGAGCCACGCCTGGCACCGCGGTCCTGGCTGCCCGTCACATACCCGGGTGGGCCGGCCGGTCGTACGGTCCGCTCCCAGCAAGCCGGTACGACAGCGGGCCGGACGCGGCCGGATGCCGCGCCGGCCCGCCACCGGGACGGGCACCGGGCGGCGCACCGCGCCCGCGCCTCCCCCCCACTCCCCACCACCCACCGGAGTCGCCCCCATGCCTCACCCCACCTGGCGCGGATTCTTCCGGCGCACCGCACTGGCCGCCGCACTCGGCGCCTTCGCCGCCGCCCTGACCGCCGTGACCCCCCTCGCCCCGAGCGCGGCCGCCGCCGGCACCCTGCAGCAGGTCACCGGCTTCGGCTCGAACCCCGGCAACCTGGCGATGTACGAGTACGCACCCGCCAACCTCCCCGCCGGCGCACCGCTGGTGGTGGCTCTGCACGGATGCACCCAGTCGGCGAGCGACTACCACACACACTCCGGCTGGCAGAAGTTCGCCGACCAGTGGGGCTTCGCCGTGGTCTACCCGCAGACCGGCCCGGCCAACAACAGCCTGTCCTGCTTCAGCTGGTTCGACTCGGCCAAGGACACCCGCGGCAGGGGCGAGGCGGCCTCGATCCTGCAGATGGTCGACACCGCCGCCGCGCAGTACGCAACCGACCGCAGCCGGATCTTCGTCACCGGTCTGTCCGCCGGGGGCGGCATGACCGCGGACCTGCTCGCCGACTACCCGGACGTCTTCGCCGGCGGCTCCGTCGACTCCGGCCTCCCCGCGCAGTGCGCCACCACCCAGGCCGCCGCCTCCGGCTGCCAGTACAGCAGCCAGAACCTCACCCCGAAGCAGTGGGGCGACAAGGTCCGCGCCTCCTACCCCGGGTACTCGGGACCATGGCCGCGCGTCGCCATCTGGCAGGGCTCCTCCGACACCACCGTCTCCCCGGTCAACGGCACCGAGCTGCGCGACCAGTGGACCGACGCCTGGGGCATCGGCCAGACCGCCTCCAGCACCCGGAACCTGACCGGCGGCACCACCGAGAGCATCTACGACGACAGCACCGGCGAACCCGCCGTCGCCCTGTTCTCGGTCCGGGGCATGGCGCACGGCCTTGCCGTGAACCCCGGCTCGGGCGCGGACCAGTGCGGCAGCACGGGGACCTACTACCTCAACTCCATCTGCTCCAGCTACTACACCGCGAAGTTCTGGGGCCTGGACGGCAGCGGCGGCCAGGGCGGCACCGGTTCCCTGCCCGCCCCGTCCGGCCTCACGGTGACCGGCACCACCGACACCGGCGCCTCGCTGTCGTGGAACCCCGTCAGCGGCGCCGCCTCGTACAGCGTCTACCGCAACGGCACGAAGGCCGGCTCGGTCACGGGCACCGCGTACACCGACACCGGACTGTCCGCCGCGACCTCCTACAGCTACACGGTCGCCGCGGTCGATGCCTCCGGCGCCGTCGGCGCCTCGTCCGCCGCGGTCACGGCCACGACGACCGGCTCCGCGCCCCAGTGCTACACCGCCGACAACTACAGCCAGGTGCAGGCCGGACGCGCCCACCAGAGCGGCGGCTACACCTACGCCAACGGCTCGAACCAGAACATGGGCCTGTACAACGTCGCGATCACCCACACACTGAAGGAGACCTCCCCGGGCTACTTCGTCATCGCCGACTCGGGCTGCTGAACCGGCGATGACCCGCGCCTGCGCCGGGAACCGCCGGCCCGGCGCAGGCCACGCCCGTGCCGCTCGCGCGGAATCCGGGGCGGAAACACTGGTCCAACCAGTTGACCAGTGAGCCCGTTGGGTTCACCCTGAGCGCCATGACCGAGGGACCCATCCGGCGCGAGGCCGTCTCCGACCAGCTCTTCGCCCTGTTGCGCGACAGGATTCTCGGCGGGCAACTCCCGCCCGGGGCCGCGCTCACCGCCGAGCGGGACCTGGCAGCCGAGTTCGGGGTGAACCGGCACGCCGTCCGCGAGGCCGTCAAACGGCTGCAGCAGGCACGGCTGGTGGAGGTCAGCCACGGCGGCCGCACGCTCGTCCTGGACTGGCGGCACACCGCGGGACTCGACCTCGCCATGGGCATCGCGGCGGCCGACGCCGGGCCCTCGGTGGCGGATCTCGCCCGCGACGCCCTGGAGATGCGGGCCTGCATCGGCGCCGACGCGGCCCGGCTGTGCGCGATCCGGTGCTCCGCTCAGGCCGCCGGCGAGATCGTCGGGGCCGCCGGCCGGTACGCGTGCACCGGGCCCGACCTGACCGAGCTGGGCGACGCCGACGTCGCCTGGTGGCGGCTGATCGTGGAGGGCTCCGGGAACATCGCCTACCTGCTGGCCTTCAACAGCCTGGTGGGCGGCACGCTCCCGGTCGCGGACGTGCCGGACGACCTGCGGACCGCGGAACTCCTCGACATCGAGGCGCATCAGCGGCTGGCGGCGCACATCGCGGCGCGCGAGGCCGAGGCGGCCGAACGGCTGGCGCGCGAACTGCTGTCCCGCAGCGTGCCCGCCACGCCCCGGAAGGCGGTGCGCTGACATGATCCCGGCCGTCGTCTACGCGATACCCGCGTTCGTGCTCCTCGTCGTCGTCGAGGCGCTGTCCTTCCGCTTCCTCCCGGACGACGACGAGCGCGGCTACGAGATGCGGGACACCGTCACCAGCATGTCCATGGGCGCCGGCAGCCAGGTCGTCGCGGTGCCGTGGAAGGCGGTGACGATCGTCGTGTACGCGGCTCTCTTCGCCGTCGCCCCCTGGCACCTGTCACCGTCCTCCGCGTGGACGTGGGTGCTGCTGTTCTTCGGCGACGACCTGGCGTACTACGCCTTCCACCGCGCCCACCACCGGGTGCGGGTGCTGTGGGCGAGCCATGTGGTCCACCACTCGAGCCTCCGCTTCAACCTCTCGACCGCCCTGCGCCAGAGCTGGACACCGATGACGGGTCTGCCCTTCTGGCTGCCGCTGGCGCTGCTCGGCGTGCCGCCGTGGATGATCCTGCTGCAGCAGGCCTTCAGCCTCGTCTACCAGTTCTTCCTGCACACCGAGCGGGTGGACAAGCTGTGGCGGCCGGTGGAGTGGTTCTTCAACACGCCGTCCCACCACCGCGTCCACCACGGCTCGAACAGCGTCTACCTGGACCGCAACTACGGCGGCATCCTCATCGTCTGGGACCGGCTCTTCGGCACCTTCGAGCCGGAGGGCGTGCGCGTGGTGTACGGCCTGACCAAGAACATCGGCACCTACAACCCGGTGCGGGTGGCCTTCCACGAGTTCGCCGCCGCCTGGCACGACGTGCGCACGGCCCGCCGCTGGCGCGACCGTGCCGGGTATCTGTTCGGGCCGCCCGGCTGGGCACCGAGGGCGGACGCCTGACGTGCCACCGCTGATCGTCGTCTTCGCCGCGCTGGCGGCCCTCGACATCGCAGGTGTCGCGACCGGCCCGCCGCTCCTGGAGTGGGTCGCCAAGCCGCTGCTGGCACCCGTGCTCGCCGTACACCTGTGGCGCCTGACCGGCACCCGGCACGTTCCCGTCCTGGCCGGCCTCGGCTGCGCCACCGCCGGTGACGTGGCGCTCATACTGCCCGGCCGGGCGGCCTTCGGCGTCGGAATCGCCTTCTTCCTGGGCGCGCAACTGTGCTGGACGGCCGCGTTCCTGCGCGCCGGTGCCCTGCGGTATCTGCGTCCCCGCCGCCTGCTGTGCGCCGTCCACCTCGCCGTGTGGGCCACCGCGGTCGCCGCCCTCGCCCCCGCGCTCGGGCCGGTCCTGGGAACCGCGGTGGCCGTCTACGCGGCGGCCCTGGTCACCATGGCCCTGACCGCGCGTGTGCTGGGACGCCGGGCGGCCTGGGGCGGGCTGGTGTTCATCGGCTCGGACCTGCTCGTCGCTCTGGGAGCCGCGGGGGCCGGCTTCCCCGGGCGCGCCGTTCTCGTCATGCTGTCGTACACGCTCGCCCTGGCCCTGATCACCACGGCGTTCACCACCGCGCAGGCACGCCGGTCCGAGGGGACGCCCACTGCTCGCCGGGGGACGTTCGTGACCCGCGCGAGCGACTGACGCCCGTCGCCGCGCCGTTCGCGAGGCTGCTCGGCGCACCGCAGGGCCCTCGCGGTGGAACACGTCGTCGGGAGCGCTTCGGCCGAGGGCCGCGTCGCGTGCCCGCCCGGGGTCGGCCGATGCCGGCGGGGCTGTGCGTCGTTCCCGGCGCGGCGGTCACAGGTACCGGGTCAGGAACTGGACGGCCAAGCTGGTGGCGGACACCACCAGCCACAGGCAGCCGCCGAGCAGCAGGGGTGCGGGGCCGGTCCGGCGCAGCCGGGAGGGTTCGGTGGACAGGCCGATCGCGGACAGGGCGACGGTGATCAGGAAGACGGCGAGCGCGCCGAGCGGGGCGTGGGCGCGGGACGGGACGAGGCCGGCCGTGTTCACGCCCGCCAGGAGGATGAAGCCGGTGAGGAACCACGGCACCAGCCGGCCCACGCGCACCGGGCCGGGACGATGACGCGCGGGACCGCCCCCGTCGGCGTCGTTCGCCGCGTCCGCCGTGCGCGCGCGCCGGCGGGCGAGGGCGGCGAGGCCGAGGCAGACCGGGATGATCATCAGGGTGCGGGTCAGCTTGATCACCACCGCGTAGTCGGCCGCCGGGCCGCCGTAGGTGGTGGCGGCCGCGACCACCGACGACATGTCGTTGACCGCGGTGCCCGCGAACAGGCCGAACGCGTGCTGGCCCAGCCCCAGCAGATGCCCGAGGGCGGGGAAGGCCAGCACCGCGGCGATGTTGAAGACGAAGATCGTGGACACGGCGTACGCCACCTCCGCCTCGGCCGCGCCGATGACCGGCGTGACCGCGGCGATCGCGGAGGCGCCGCAGATGCCGGTGCCCACGCCGATCAGCGTCCGCAGGTCGCGGACCACACCCAGGCGGCGCCCGATCCCGTACGCCGCGGCCAGGCAGACCGCGAGGGTCACGATCATCACCGGCAGCGAGCCGGCACCGACCCGCAGCACCTGGCCCAGGGAGAGCTGCGCACCCAGTACCACCACCGCGGCCTGCAGCACCTCGCGCCCGGCGAAGGCGATGCCTGGCCGCAGCCGGTCCGCGGGACGCACCGCGAGCGCCACCAGCACGCCGAGCACGATTCCGCTCACCGGCCCGCCGACGACGGGTGCCAGGCGGCCGACCGCGGTTGCGACGAGGGCGACACCGACGGCGAGGGCGAGCCCGGGCAGCCGGCCGGCGAAGCCTGCAAGTCGCGCGGCCAGGCGCGGAGGGCGGGTGGTGGCTGATCGGGGGAGGCTGGCGTCCTTCATGATCACCATCCTGGGCGGCGCGACGCACGCTCTGTAGTCCCCGATCGAGCAGGAGGTCATAGCGCAGACGCATGACTGGCTCATACGCTGGCGCTGTGACAGACTCCTCGGCGCCGCTTTCCCGTCCCGTCCCCGTCCCCCCGCGCACGCCCGACCTGGAGTCGCTGCGGCTCCTCGTCCTCGTGGCCGACCTGGGGAGCCTGGGCCGGGCCGCCGAGCGGCTGCGGATCTCCCAGCCGTCCGCCAGCCGCCGGCTGTCCACGCTGGAACGCGGGCTGGGGCTGGTGCTGGTCGACCGGACCCGCCGCGGCTCCCGGCTGACGCTGGCCGGGCAGGTGGTCGCCGGACACGCCCGGCGGGTCATGGACGAGCTGGACGAACTGCTCGCCGGGGCGGTCAGGCTGCGTGACCGGCGGGAGGCCGAACTGCGCGTCGCGGCGAGCCTGACCATCGCGGAGTACCTGCTGCCGGCCTGGATCAGCGAACTGCGCGCCCGTCGGCCCGAGTTGTACATCGGGCTGCAGGTGACCAACAGCGGGCACGTGCCCGAGCTGGTCGAGTCGGGCGAGGCCGACGTCGGGTTCATCGAGGGGCCCCACCTGTCCCGCGTGATGTCCACGCGGCAGGTGGCCGAGGACCGGCTCGTCGTCGTGGTCGACCCCGCACACCCGTGGGCACGGCGACGCGAACCGCTGTCGGCACAGGAGCTGTCCCGTGCGCCGCTGGTGCTGCGCGAGAGCGGTTCCGGCACCCGGCAGACCCTGGACCGCGCCCTGCACCTGGCCGGCTGCGAACGCGTGCGGCCCCTGGTGGAGCTCGGCTCGACGGCCGCCGTGCGCGGCGCGGTGATCGCCGGCACCGGGCCGTCCGTCCTGAGCGAACTGGCCGTCCAGGGCGACATCGCCGAGGGCCGGCTGATCGGCGTGGACGTCGCGGGCGTCGACCTCACGCGCGACCTGCGCGCGGTCTGGCCGACCGGGCGGCGCCTGGTGGGCCCGGCGGCGGAGCTGGTCACAGTGGCACGCCGCGAGGCCACCGGCGAGCGCCGGCCCCTCACGTAGAGCCTGCCGGCGGGCAACCGGCCCGAGGGAAGACACGCGCGCCTTCGTCGTGCGGGCGTCCACCAAAAGCCCATGAGGAAGATCACGTCGGGCGGACGCGGTCTTGGCCGCGCCCACGCCACACGGTACGGTCTGTCCGATATCGACGACGGCGAGACGGAAGCCGGTGGGAATCCGGCACGGTCGCGCCACTGTATGCGGGGCGCCCTCCTGGGGCGTTGCGTGAGTCAGACCCGTGGCCGTCGTCCTGTGCACCACCGAGATGGGACGCGAACTCCCAGAGGAGGTTCTGCCATGGCGCAGACCGTCGCTCAGCCGACAGCCACCACTCCCGCCATCCCCGCCAAGCTTCCGCTGAAGGCGATAGCGCCCTGGGCGGTCTTCTTCGGCATCCTGATGCTGGTCCTGCTCTACTTCGTGGGCGCCGAGCAGGGTGCCACCTCCGTGTTCAACGGCACCGGCGTCCACGAGTGGGTGCACGACGCCCGTCACCTGCTCGGCTTCCCCTGCCACTGAGCCCGGGGGAGAGCACACGCTCATGAACTCGGCAACGGTAAGGGGCCTCCTCGTGCGGGGCATGCTCGCCGGCCTCGCGGCCGGCGTGCTCGCCCTCGTCGTGGCCTACCTCCTCGGTGAGCCGAGCGTCGACAGGGCGATCGCCTTCGAGGACGCCCACTCCCACGAGCACGAGATGGAGGTCGTCTCCCGCTCCCTGCAGTCCACCGCCGGTCTGGCCACCGGCGTCCTCGTCTACGGCGTCGCCTTCGGCGGCATCGCCGCGCTCGCCTACTGCGTCGCGCTCGGCCGCGTCGGACGCTTCACTCCGCGGGCGACCGCGCTGCTGCTGTCCGGCTGCGCCCTGCTCGCCGTCTACGTCGTGCCGTTCCTGAAGTACCCGGCCAACCCGCCCTCGGTCGGTGAGCCCGACACCATCGGCAGGCGGACCGCCCTGTACTTCCTGATGATGCTGCTCAGCGTGCTCCTCGCGGTGTTCGCGACCATCCTGGGCAAGCGCCTCGCGCCCCACCTGGGCACCTGGTGGGCCACGGTCGTCGCGGTGGCCGCGTTCGCCGCGCTGGTCGGCCTGGCCTACGCGTTCCTGCCCGTCGTCAACGAGGTGCCGAAGGACTTCCCGGCCACCCTGCTGTGGCGCTTCCGGCTCTCCGCGCTGGCCGTCCAGTCCGTCCTGTGGGCCGGCTTCGGCCTGCTCTTCGGTGAACTGGCGGAATGCCTGCTGAACCCCAAGCCGGCAACAGCCCCGGGCGGCAACGGGGTTCCGGCCGCGCACTGATTCCTTCCGGACCACAGAGGGCTCATCGGAATCATCCGAAGAGCCCTCTGGCGTTCTTTGGACAGCGAGTCGCACGGAAGAGCGGGTACGGCTCGGCAGGCGGCTCGGCCGGACGCGAACCACCCGGCCGGGGGGCAGAGGAACGGAGCGGTCACAACTCCCGGCCGTGCCGCATCCTCCCCGGTGGCCGTGAGGCAGCGGGTCGGCGGCGCTGCCGCGCCGTCACCGGCATCCCGCGTCCGGAACGCCGGCGGCCGCGTTCCCGTCGGCGTCCGGCACGGCCAGGGGGCGCCCCAGCCGCAGATTCCAGCGCCCGGCCCGGCCGCTGAGTTCGGTCACCGTGAGCGGTGCCACATCGAGGCGCCAGAAGACAGCGGCGGGCAGGTCCAGCGCTTCAGTGATCGCCGCCCGCACCACCTCCGGCTCGACCACGGCGAGCACACGACCCTCGAGGGCCCCCGCTCCCTCCAGCCACCGCGCGACCCTCTCGCACAGGGCCTGCACGGACTCGCCGCCGTGCGGTGCGCTGCCCGGGTCGGTGAGCCAGCGGGCCACGGCGTCCGGCTCGGCAGCCGCGACCGCCTCCAGCGCGCGACCTCGCCAGCGGCCCACGTCCAGGCCGTCCAACTCCGGCGTCGCCACGCCGTCGAGGCCGAGTGCGGCCGCCGTCTCCCGGCAGCGCACACTCGGGGACGCGACCACGTGCGCGGGCACGGGCAGCGACCCGGCGGCCGCTCGGGCGCGGGTCGCGCCGAGGTCGTCGATCGAGTCTCCGTCGTAGAACAGGGCCCGCCGCAGCGAGGCGCTCGTGGCGGGTGAGACGAAGGCGACGCGGCTGGTCACGTGGCTGCTCCTGCTGTCGGTGTCATGGGACGAGGGTGTCCGCCGCGTACAGCATCCGCGGACGCGGGTCCGGGCCGACGGCCGGGTGCCCCAGGGGTGGATGCCGTTGACGGGTGCGCGAGAACAGCTTCGTCCGACGTCGGCCCGGTGGGAAAGAGCGCCGGGATCACGAGGGGGGAGGGGTGGTACGCGGGGTCAGCGAGCGGAGAAGCCTCCATCCACAGTGATCACAGCCCCGGTCACCTGCCGGCTCTCGTTCGAGGCCAGCCAGACCGCGGAGTCGGCGACGTCCTCGGGTTCGATGAGGGCGTTCATGGGCTGGTCCCGCATGAAGATCTGTTCGTGCTCGTCGACGGGTACGTCCAGGGACCGGGCGATCTCGGCGAGCATGCGGCCCTCGACATGGGGGGCGTCGCGGACCGAGCCCGGGCACAGGGCGTTGACGCGGACCTTGTGGGGTCCGTAGTCCAGGGCGGCTGCTTTGGTGAGACCGACGAGTCCGTGCTTGGCAGCGACATATCCGGCGAAGTGGCGGTAGCCGACCAGGCCGGCTGTTGAGGTGATGTTGATGATGCTGCCCGTCTTGCGCTGGGCCATGAGTCCGCCGACGCAGCGGATCAGCCGCCAGGCCCCGGAGAGGTCGACATCGAGCATGAGCTGCCATTCGTCCTCCTCGATCTCGTGCGTGGCCTTACCCGACGGTGCGGCGATGCCGGCGTTGTTGACGAGGACGTCGAGGTGCCCGAACCGGGCTGTCGCGGTCTCCACCGCATCCTGGACCTGGTCGAGGTGCCGTACGTCTGTGCGGTGGACGAGTACGGCGGCGCCCTCCTTGCGGCACAGGTCTGCCGTGTGCTCGAGCTGGCTGGCCGACCCCAGGGGATACGGCACGCCAGGCAGGTTCTCGGCCACGTCGAGGAGGGCGAGGTCGGCGCCTTCCCGTGCGAAGGCCACGGCTGTCGCCCGGCCGAGACCGCGGGCGGCGCCGGTGATCAGAGCGGTTTTGCCGTCGAGTCGGCCGGTCATCGCGGGGCTGCTCCGAGGTCGTGGGCGTCGTCCAGCTGGGCGGCGATGAGGCGGAGAACGCCGGGGCCGTGCTGGGTGAGGTACATGTGTCCGCCGGGGAGTTCGGCGGTGGTGAAGGCGGCGGTGGTGGCGTCGGCCCACTGAGCGGCCTGAGTTGCGTCCACAAGTTCGTCGTCGGTTCCCCGCAGAGCGGTGATTGGTGCCTTCAGGGGTGTGTCGGTGGAGGGCCGGTAGTTCTCGTGCATCTCGACGTCGGCCCGCAGGACGGGGAGGAGGAGCTCGAGCATCTCGGGGTTCTGCATGGCCTCGTGGGCGTAGCCGGCGAAGCCGCGGACGCGGGCGAGGAACTCTTCGTCACTCAGTCCGGTAGCCCGGTTGGTGCGTGGCTTCCAGGGGCCGGCTGAGCCGCTGACGACCAGGCGCTCCAGAGGGACCGGCCCTCGGTCGGCGATCCGGTGGGCGAGTTCGTAGGCGAGGACCGCGCCGAGGCTGTGGCCGAAGACGACAGCGCGTTCGGCGGTTTCCAGCTCGGCCGCCACCCGGTCCCAGGCCTCGTCCATGGCGGCGGAGGCGTCAGCGACGGGGTCGTCGAGGAACCGTTCTTCGCGGCCTGGCAGCTGAACGGCGGTGATGCGGATGCCGTCTGGTGCGTCCTTCTGCCACTTCTTGAAGAAGGAGGCGCCTGCTCCTGCGAAGGGCAGACAGATCAGTGCGGTCGGCTGCATACGGCGCACCCTTTCCTTCGGGTTGTGCGACGGTCGGGAAGACACGGGGTGGTGTCAGCGCTGCGGCAGCGCTGCCGGAGTGGGCGCTCGCAGGTCGAGGACGAGGCGGTCGAAGCCGCGGAAGGTCTTGTTCACGCGCCAGTTCACCTCGCTGACCGTGGCGTTGGGGAAGCGTCGGGCGAACAAGGTGAGGAGTTTGGTCACGGTCAGCCGGGCGAGCGGGGCGCCGACGCAGTAGTGCATGCCGAATCCGAAAGCGACGTGGTCGGACCGGTGATGGTCGGTGCCCTGTTCGAGCGGGGTTGTGGGGGTGGAGTGGTCGAAGAGGTCCCGGCCGGTGAGGGAGACGAGGACGACGTCGTCCTTGGCGATGGCGTGGCCGGAGAGGGTCGTGTCCTGGGTGGCGAGGCGGGCGACGTGTCCGAGCGGGGCATAGAGCTCCAGGACGCGTTCGACGACCGCCTTGGCGGGTTCGTCGTCGGTGGCGGCCGCGATCGTGTGGGCCAGGTCGTTGCCGAGCATGTGCCAGAGGGCGAGCCCGATCATGCCGGCGGTGGTTTCCAGGCCGCCGAACATCACCATGGACGAGGTCGCGAGCCGGTCCCACTCGCTTCCCTGGGCTTGGTTCCAGATGGACTCGCCGCCTTCGTCGGGCGCGTTCCTGATGAAGTCGGCCATCTCGCGCAGAGCGGCTTGGGCGGCGCGCGCGTAGTCGGGCCGGTAGGAGACGGCGAGGAAGTCGGCAAGGGGCCGGGCCCAGGTGTGGAGGAGGTCTCCCTGGTCGGCGGGGAGTCCCAGCAGCAGGGCGATGGTGCGCGCGGAGATGTTGTCCGCGAGGTCCGGCATGGCGTCGTGCCGCTCCGAGCGGGCGAACTTGTCCAGTTCCTCTTCGAGGATGCCGTGGATGGTCTCCTCGAGCCGGCGAATGCGCCGGGGAGAGAACATCGGCTGGATGGCGCGCCGGGCCTCGGTGTGCGCCTTGCCGTCGAGAAGCACGAACCAGCGGCGCATGGTCTCGATGAGGTGGGCGCACTCCCCGTGCATGTCCGCAGGAAGGTAGCTGAGGTTGACGGCGTCCAGGGTCTCGGACGACAGGTGCGGATCCTGGAGGGCAGCCTGTACCTGGTCCCGGCCCCAGACTACCCAGCAGCCGAGGTCCTGGTAGTAGCGGACCGATGAGGTCGCTTCTTCGGTGGTCACGCGTGTTCCTCCTCCTGGGTGTCGGGGGCGGGATCGGGCCGTGGTGTGGTGGGCAGGTCTCGCTGGGAGCGCATGGGGCCGAGGGCGAGGACGAGCCCGCAGGGGGCGAGAACGGCGGTCATGATCCACATGGCGGGCCGGGGGCCGAGTGCATCGCCGAGGAAGCCGCCGATCAGCGCGCCGAGCGGGATGGTGCTGTGGTTGAGGACCATCGTGGTGGCGACGACACGGCCGAGGATGCGCGGCGGGCAGTAGGTCTGGCGGAAGGAGGCCAGGACGACGTTGCAGGTGACGATGCCGAAGCCGAGGACGAAGGTGCCGAGGGCGAAGAACGCCAGGCCTGCGCCGGATGTCGTGAGGGGAAGGAGCAGGGCGAAGGGCCCGGTGAGCAGCTGGGTGGCGAGCATGCCACGAGCGGTGCCGAAGCGCCGTCCGAGGGCGGGGGCGACGGAGGCTCCGACGATGCCGCCGATGCTGCCGGCGGTGAGGAGCACGCCGACGGTCGCGGTGCCGGCGCCCACGGTGCGCACGAGGAAGACGACCTGCACGGCCTGGTATCCCAGGAGCGCGAAGTTGACCAGCGCGCCGTAGGTGACGATGGGGCGCAGGTAGCGGTCGCTGAACACGAAGCGCAGGCCTTCGGCGATCTGCCGGCCCAGCGGGATGGGTTGGTCGGGCTGTTCCGGTTTCGTCTCCCTGGCCTTGATGCCGGTGAGGCAGAGTGCGGACAGGACGAAAGTGATGGCGTCGAGGAGGAGGCCGGTGACGGCTCCGAAGGCCTGGCTGATGAGGCCCGCCAGACCTTTGCCGACCACGTCGGTCGCGGATTCGCTGGCGCTGATGCGGGCGTTGCCTTCTTGGAGGTCGGCCTCGGTGAGCACGGTCGGCAGGTAACTGTGCACGGCGGTGCGGACGAAGACGGCTGCGATGCCGCAGATCAGCACGACAGCGAGGAGGTGGCCGAAGGTGAGCGCGCCGAGCCAGGCCGCGACCGGGACGGTGGCGTAGAGGACGGCGGAGAGGACGGCGCACGCGATGAGCAGGGGGCGGCGCCGCATCCGGTCCACCCAGGCTCCGGCGGGCAGGCCGACCAGGAGCCAGGGCAGCCATACCGCGGCGCTGAGCAGGCCTACGGCGGTGGCGCTGGTGTCGAGGGTGACGACGGCGACGAGGGGGACGGCCACCGCGGTGACGCTGTTGCCGATGCCGCGTGCGGTCTCGCCGATCCACAGAAGCCTGAAGTCCCGCTGGCCGAGGACACCCCCTTGTCTGCGCGTGCTGGCGGTGTCGTCGGCGTTCTTCGTCTCCACGCTGATGGCTTTCTGCTAGGGGCGGGTGACCGCGTCGGGGAAGGCGGGGTGCTCGTTGAGCCGGGACATGAGCGGGATGTCCCGGATGTCGTCGTGGGACAGGACCCACATGAGGAACCGCTCGATGCCCATGCCGAAGCCGGAGGTGACCATGGGGAGGTCCTTGCGCATGCGGACGTACCAGGCGTACTCCTGCTCGTTGATGTCGTGCAGGGCCATCGACTTGCGCAGCAGTTCGATGTCCGAGTGGCGTTCGCCGCCCCCCACGATCTCGCCGAGCCCGAAGAACAGGTCGGCGTTGCGGGCGGTCCGTCCGGCGTCGTCACCGAAGGCCTGGTAGAAGGGCACGGCCAGCGAGTCGAAGTGGTCGACCCAGACGAACTCGTCGACGCGCTGCATGAGCAGTCGTTCGCCCTGGCGGGTGAGCGAGCGCCATGATCCCTCATCGCGGACACAGCCGTCCACGTCACCCACGATCCGGACGGCCTCGTCGAAGGTGAGGCGTTCGAAGGGGGCTCCTCGGGCGGCCATGCGCTCGACGTGGGCGGTGGTGCCGCGGAGCTGGGCGATGCGGTCGCCGTGTTCGTCCAGGATCGCGGTGGCGAGCGCCCTCACGTAGCCGTCGACGTAGCTGATCATGTCGTCGAGGCCGCCGGGGATCTCGGCCTCGCTGTGCGTGTACTGGTTGAGGTGCGTCTCGTCCGGGGTCTCGCCCCGGTAGGAGGGCAGGATGCTGTAGCAGCCGCCCGGCGCGAGCCGGCAGCCGTACTCCAGGGCGAACTGCATGCTGTCGGGCAGGAAGGTGTCCACGCCGAGGACCGTCACGGGCACGGGCTCGGAGTCGCTGCCGAATGCGTTCGGGCAGGTCACGGTGCGGGTCGTGAGCGGGAAGGGCAGATTCTTCAGGCCCCGGGAGCGGGCGTAGTGTCCGGTGGTGCGCTCGACGACGTCGTAGAGGTCGGCGACGAGGCCGTACCACGGTGAGCGCAGGACCGTGACGAAGGCGTCCGGGGCATTGCTGGAGTGGACGGCGGGGGGCTTCACAAGGGCGAGGGACTGGGTCTGCTGCACCATGTGGGTTCTCCTGGGAAGTATGGGCGTCAGGACGGCGTGGGCGGGATGTTCTGGTTGCGCCGGAAGGTGTTGGCGGGGTCGTATGCCTTCTTCACGGCGGCCAGGCGGGTGTGGCGGTGGGTGCCGTAGACCTCGAGGACGCGGCCGGGCGCCTCGTCCTGGAGGTAGTTGACGTAGGCGCCGCCGGTGGACATCGGAGCGAGGCGCTCGATGCTGCGCCGGGGCCAGGCGATGTTCCGCGCATCCTGCTGTGGGTCGGTCCACTGGGACGAGGCGGTGAAGATGTAGGGCGCCCTGCGGCTCGGGAACGCCGAGTCCTCTTCGGGGACGTGCTCGATGGCGCCGCGCAGGTACTCGAAGTCGATGGAGGACAGGGCGGAGGGGATCTCCTGTGCGGCGGCGATGAACGCGGCGGCCGTCTCGGGGGTGAGGTCGGTGGGGTAGCAGGATTTGGTGAAGTAGCGGTGGCCGGCGGGTTCGCCGTGGTCGCCCAGGCTCTGGAGCTCCGCGTACGACATGCGTCGCACGAGGGTGGCGGCGGGGCCGGTGGTGTCGAAGAGCGGGGCGGTGTGGGCCGGTCCGTCGTCCGGGTCGCCGAACCAGGCGGCGGTGAGGAACAGGGCGGGCCGGCCGTGGAGTTCGGCCGGGATCCAGTCCGCGGTGCCCGCGTGCTTGAGGGCTCCGACGGTGTGCAGGTCGTCGGGCTGGCTGGGGGCGAAGTCCCGGTAGGCGGCCAGCGCGTCCTGCGCGGCGGCCAGGGGGTAGATGCCGGTGTGGTAGTGGACGGGGCCGACGGGTCGCAGGCGGAGGGTGAAGCGGGTGACGATGCCGAAGTTGCCGCCGCCTCCGCGCAGCGCCCACAGCAGGTCGGCGTGGTCGTCCTCGGTGGCCTCGACGACCGAGCCGTCCGCCAGGACCACTTCGGCGGCCAGGAGATGGTCGCAGGTCAGGCCCCATTTGCGGGCGAGCCATCCATAGCCGCCGCCGAGGGTGAGGCCGCCCAGGCCGGTGTGGGAGACCACGCCGGCCGGGCAGGCGAGATCGTGCGGTGTGGTGGCGGCGTCCAGGTCGGCGAGCAGGCAGCCGCCGCCGGCCTGCGCGATGCGGGCGACCGGGTCGACGGTGACGGTCCGCATGGGCGAGAGATCGATCATAAGGGCGCCGTCGGCGACGGCGGTGCCGGCGACGTTGTGACCGCCACCCCTCACGGTGATCTCCAGGCCGGTGCGGGCGGCGTAGCGCAGGGCCTCGCAGACCTGGCCTGGGTTGCTGCACGGGGCGACGAAGGCGGGCCGGCGGTCGTGCATGCCGTTCCAGATGCGGCGTGCCGTGTCGTAGTCCGGCGCGCCGGGCCGGAGCCAGTGGGCGGGCACCTGAAGGCCGGGGCGGTCGTGGAGGGGCATGTGGGTCACTCGGTTCCTTGGATGAGGAGGGGCGCGAGAACGTCGGCCATGTGCCGGCGGGGCACTTCCGCCAGCACTTCTTCATGGCTGCAGTCCAGGGGGTGCTCCTGAAGGTTTTCGACGTAGGGCTCCCAGGCAGAGGGGCGGGGGCCGTCGGGCGTGCGGCCCTGGGTGGCGGTGAAGTGCAGGACCGTGCCGTCGAACCGTTCGGGCGTGTACGCCGCGGCGAGCCGGCTGGTGTTGACGCCGACCTCGAGCAGCCGAGTGAACCGCTCCTGGTCCAGAGGCATGTGGGCCGCCGCTTCGGCGCGCAGCGCCGTCAGCAGCGACGCGAAGTCCCCGTCATGGCCGGCGGGGTCGTGCGGCTGCGCCACAAGGGTGGTGAGCAGAGCGAACTCGTCCCACTGCTCGGGGGTGGCCGTGTCGGGGTACGGCCAGGTCGCTGCGGGATATGCGTCCACCAGTGCCAGCAGTTCCACCTCGGCTCCGGCCCTCCGCAGCCGCGTGGCGACCGCGTGGGCGATGTTGCCGCCGAGAGACCAGCCGAGCAGCCGGTACGGGCCCTGGGGCTGGACCTGCTGGATCTCCCGCACCATGAGGTCGGTGATCTCACCGAATCCAGTGGGCCGTTCGGCCCCGTCCGCGAGGCCCGGCGCCTGGAGGCCGTACACCGGGACCTCGGCGGGGAGCAGACGGGCGAGAGCGAGGTAGCTCCAGGCAAGCCCGGTCGCGGGGTGGATGCAGAAGAGCGGATGGCGGCCGGTGGCAGGGCGCAGGGGCAGCAGGATGTCGAAGTCGCCGCCGCCGGTGACGCCTTCGAGCAGCCCGCGGGGTGTGGGCGTCCGGAACAGGCTCCTGACGGACACGTCGATGGCCAGGTCTGCTCTGATGCGGCCGGTCAGCCGCATGGCGAGCAGGGAGTGCCCACCCAGGGCGAAGAAGTCGTCCTCGACGCCCACGTCGGGCAGGCCGAGAACCTCGGCGAACAGCGCGCATACCCTCTCCTCTCGCGGGCTGCGTGCGGCTAGGGGAGCCGTGCGGGAGGGCAGCTCCGGTGCGGGCAGGGCCTTGCGGTCGAGCTTGCCGTTGGCGGTGAGTGGCAATGCGTCCAGCACGACCACGGCGGGGACCATGTACGCGGGCAGGGCGGCCGCCACCCGGCGGCGCAACGCGTCGGGGGAAAGGTCGTGTTCGCGGCCCCGGTCGGGGACGACGTAGGCCACCAGGCGTTTGTCGCCGGGCTGGTCCTCGCGTACGAGCACGGTGCTGTGCCCGACGGCTTCGTCGGCGTCGATGACAGCCTGGACCTCGCCCAGCTCGACCCGGAAGCCGCGGATCTTCACCTGATGGTCCGCGCGGCCCACGAACTCCAGGACACCGTGATGGTTCCAGCGCGCCAGGTCGCCCGTGCGGTACATCCGCTCACCCGGGTCTCCATAGGGGTCGGCGATGAATCGTTCAGCGGTCAGCCCGGGGTTGCGGGCGTAGCCGCGGGCGAGGCCGGCCCCGGCCACGTACAGTTCGCCGGTGACGCCGGGGGGCAGCAGGCGCAGGTGTTCGTCCAGCACGTAGGCGCGGGTGTTGGTCAGCAGTGTGCCGATCGGGGCGCGCGAGCCGCCGGCCAGGGAGCCGGGTTCGATGACGGCGATCGACACGTCGTCGGAGCACTCGGCTGGGCCGTAGACGTTGGCCAGGGGGATGCCTGGATGCCGCTTGTACCAGCGGGTGACGAGGTCGGGTGGCAGTTCTTCGCCGTGGACGAGCATCCAGCGCAGCCCGGCGAGGAGTTCGACGCTGCTCTCGTCGTCGTCCCACAGGTCGAGCACGGCCCGCAGGACGGCGGGCACGATCTGGAGCACCGTGATTCCGTGTGCGGCAACGGCGCGGACCGTGTCCAGGGGGTCGCGGGTGGTGTCGTCGTCGAAGACGTGGACGCGGCCGCCGACCAGGAAGAGGGTGAGGGTCTGCCAGATGGAGACGTCGAAGGTCAGCGGGGCGTTGAAGGCGATGGTGTCGTGTTCGTCGAGTCCGTAGAGTTCGACGACTGCGCGCAGGTGGTTCGACAGGCCGCGGTGCGGCACCAGGACACCCTTGGGGCGGCCGGTGGAGCCGGAGGTGAACACGGAGTAGGCGATCGCCTCCGGCTCCACCGTGACCGGGGGCGGTGCGGTCGCCGTGTCGTGGACGTGCACCAGCGTGACCGCGTGGTCGCCGCACGCGGCGACGATCTCACCGGCCTGGCCGAGGAGATCGGGCGCGGCCAGCAGGAAGCGGACATCGGCGTCCCGCAGCATCCCGGCGGCCCGGGCGACCGGCGTGCCCGGGTCGAGCGGCATGTAGCCGCCGCCAGTGCCGAGCGCGCCGAGTGCGGCGGTCACGAACCAGGTGCTGCGCGCGGACAGCACGGCGACCAGGGTGTCCACCCCTGCGCCTACGGCCGCGAGGGACCCGGCGACCGCTCCGGCGCGGCGGGCGACATCGGCATACGTGAGGGTGCCGTGGACATCGGACACGGCTGGTGCGCCGGGGCGGGTGGTGGCCAGGGCCCGCACGCGGCCGGGGAGGTCGATGGGCTGCTCCGGCGACGGCAGGCCGTTCCAGTCGCCGAGCAGCAGCCGCCTCTCGTCGTCGTCGAGGAGATCGAAGGATCCGATGGGCCGGTCGGGGTCCGCGACAGCGTGCTGGAGGACCTTCACCAGGCGCCTGCTCATGGCGGCCACGGTCCTGTGGTCGAACAGCTCGGTGGCGTACTCGAGCACCATGTGCAGGCCGGCGGGCCGGCCCTCGCGGTCGCGACGGTTCGCGAAGTCGATGGACAGGTCGAACTTCGCGGTATCGGTGGTGAGCGGAAGCAGCTCTGCCCTGGTGCCGGCGAAGCGCGGGGCGCCGTCGATGAAGCCGTCGTCGAGAGCGAGGAAGACCTGGAACAGCGGGTGCCAGGCCAGGGAGCGCTCGGGCCGGATCTCCTCGACGATCCGGTCGAAGGGCACGTCCTGGTGCGCGAACGCCGCAAGGTCGGTGGCACGGACCCGGGCGAGCAGCTCGGCGAAGGTGGGATCGCCCGCCGTGTTCGTGCGCAGCACGAGCGTGTTCACGAAGAAGCCGACCAGGTCGTCGAGCCCGGTCTCCGACCGCCCGGCGACCACCGTGCCCAGGGGGATGTCGTCGCCGGTGCCCGACCGCTTCAGCATGGTGGCGACCGCGCCCTGGAGCACCATGAACAGCGTGGTGCCGGTGCGGCGCGCCAGATCGAGGACCTGCTGGTGCAGGTCCGCATCGAGCGTGAGCTCTACCGTGGCGCCCTGGTGGTCGGCCACGGCACGCCGTGGCCGGTCGAAGGGGAGGTCGAGCTGCTGCGGTACTCCGTCGAGGGCCTCGCGCCAGAACGCGAGCTGCCCGGACTGCACGCTGTGCGCGTCGCTGTCGTCGCCGAGCAGGGTGCGCTGCCACAGCGTGTAGTCGGCGTACTGCACCGGCAACGGCCCGAACGCGGGGGCGGCGCCGTTGCTGCGGCTCTCATAGGCCTCGGCCAGGTCGCTGAGCAGCGGCCGCATGGACAGGCCGTCACCGGCGATGTGGTGCAGCAGGACCAGCAGAACGTACTCGTCGTCGCTCCCGGCGACCTTGAACAGAGTGCATCGCAGCGGCACGTCCGAGCCGATGTCGAAGACGTGCCGGGCAGCCCGGCCGATCTCGTCGTCCAGCGTTTCCCGGTCGACGACAGCGGTCGTGAGGACCGGCGGGGCGGCGTCCGGGGAGAGGATGACCTGATGTGCTTCGCCGCCGGACTCGGGGAACACCGTGCGGAGCGTCTCGTGGCGGCGCATCACGTCGCCGACTGCCTCCCGCAGGGCTTCCGCGTCGATGGCGCCGTGCAGGCGGAGGGCGACCGGGATGTTGTAGGTGGGGCTGGGTCCGTCGATGCGGCTGATGAGCCACAGGCGCTGCTGGGCGAAGGACAGCGGTACCCGTTCGGGCCGTTGGCCCGCGGTCAGATCGGGCCGGCGGTGCGCGGCACCGCTGCCGGCCAGTGTCAGCAGGCGGTCCACTCCGGCGGGGCTGGGGGCACTGAAGAACGAGCCGAGGTCGACATCCGTGTCGAGAGCCGTGCGGATGCGGCTGACGAGCCGCATGGCGAGCAGGGAGTGGCCGCCCAGGGCGAAGAAGTCTTCGTCGACGCCCACGTCCGGTCTGCCCAGGACCTCGGCGAACAGCGAGCACAGGATCTCCTGGCGTGGGGTACGGCCCGGCGCCGGCCCGGCTGCGGCCGTCCACTCGGGCTGCGGAAGCGCGTTGCGGTCCAGCTTCCCGTTCACCGTGAGGGGCAGCTCGTCCAGGACGACGACGGCGGGGAGCAGATAGGTGGGCAGCCGGTCCCGCAGGCGGTCGCCCAGCGCATCCGTGTCCGCTTGTGAGGTGCCCTCGGCCGGAACGATGTAGGCCACCAGGCGTTTGTCGCCGGGCCGGTCCTCCCGGACGATGACGGCAGCGCGCGCAACCGCCGCGTCGGCCTCCACAGCTGCCCGGACCTCGCCGGGTTCGACGCGGAACCCGCGGATCTTCACCTGGTCGTCGGCACGGCCGACGAACTCCAGTTCGCCTTGGTTGTTCCAGCGGGCGAGGTCGCCGGTGCGGTACATCCGTGCACCCGGCTCCCCGAACGGGTCGGCGACGAACCGCTCCGCCGTCAGCCCCGGGAGCCCGAGGTATCCGCGGGCCAGACCGGCACCCGCCACGTACAGTTCCCCGGTGGCGCCGAGCGGTACCGGCTGCAGCCGGGGGTCGAGGACGTAGGACCGCATACCGTCGAGCGGGCTGCCGATGGGCAGCGCGTCGGGGATCGGATCGTCGATGTCCAGGGTCCAGCGGGCGGCGAAGGTGGTGGTCTCGGTGGGGCCGTATCCGTTCACGAACCGCACGGCGGGGAAGCGTTCGCGGAGCTTGCGTACCGCTGCCGCAGACACGGCTTCGCCTCCGGCCCAGATCTCCTGGAGCGTGCCCATCGTGGCGGGAGCCTCGTCGGCGACGAGCGCGAAGAGCGCCGCGGTGAGCCATACCGCACTCACCCGGCCGGAGTCGATGGCTGCGGCGAGGGCGGCGACATCCAGGTCACCGGGCGGGGCGATGACGCAGCAGCCGCCGTTCAGCAGCGGCACCCACAGCTCGTAGGTCGAGGCGTCGAACGCCGGTGAGGAGTGGAGGAGCACTCTGCGGTGGGCCGGGCCGCGGAACGCGCTGTCGGTGGCGAGGGCTGTGACGTCGGCGTGGGTGACGGCCACGCCCTTGGGCACGCCCGTGGATCCGGAGGTGAACATCACGTAGGCCAGTTGGTCGGCGTCCTTCGCGCCCGGCAGCTGCGGCCCACTGGTAGGGCCGGGGGGGCCGGAGGCGACCAGGACGCGCTCCATGGAGTGATCGAAGGCCACCGTGGATGAGGCGTCGTCCACGAGCAGGACCCGGGCCCGGGTGACCTTGGCGATCTCGTTCAGGCGGGCCGCAGGATAGCGGCGGTCCAGCGGGACGTAAGCGCCGCCCGCCTTGAGGACGGCCAGCAGGGCCACGATCAGCTCGGGGGAGCGCTCCATGAGGATGGTCACGGGGGCTTCCGGCCCGACCCCCAGCTCCACGAGGCGGCGGGCCAGCGCGGTGGAACGGGCATCGAGGTCCGCGTACGTGATCTCCTCACCGGCACAGAAAAGGGCCGGAGCATCGGGAGTGCGGGAGACCTGTGCGGCGAAGAGCTCCGGAACCGTGGCGCGAGCACTGCCCTCGGCACCGGCACCGAGGGCGAGCGTGCGGGCCCGGTCCTCCGCGTCGACCAGATCGAGCTCCCCGATACGCCGGGCCGGGTCGGCGGTCGCCTCCTCGAGGACACGGAGCAGCGTGTGGACGAGCCGCTGGGCGCTGTCGTGGTCGAACAGGTCCGTGGAGTACTCGAGGAAGCCCGCAAGCCCCTGCGGTCGTCCGTTCGCCGTGCGTTCCCGGACGTTGAGGACCAGGTCGAACTTGGCCACCTGGGTGGGTACGTCGAACAGGGTGGCGTGCGGCAGACCCGGCAGGTCGCCCAGGCCCACCGACTGGCCGATGAAGGCGAGCGCCACCTGGACGAGGGGGTTCGCGGAGCGTGAACGCCCCGGATTGACCTCTTCGACGACCTGGTCGAAGAGGACGTCCTGGTGCGCGTAGGCGGCCAGGTCCGTCGTGCGAACGCGGTCGATGAGCTCCGCGAAGGTGGGATCGCCCGAGGTGTCGGTGCGCAGCACCAACGTGTTGACGAAGAAGCCGACCAGGTCGTTCAGGGCGTCGTCGGAACGGCCGGCCACGGGTGAACCGATCGGAATGTCCTCGCCCGCCCCGTAGCGGGTCAGGACGGTGGCCAACGCGGCCTGAAGGACCATGAAGACGGTCGCCTGGTGCTCCTGAGCAACGGTGAGCAGTCGGGTGTGGAGCTCGCTTTCCACAGCGAAGTCGACACCGGCGCCGTGGTGCGAGGGGACGGCGGGCCGCGGCCGGTCCAGCGGCAGCGCGATCCGGTCGGGCAGGCCTGCGAGAGCGTCGCGCCAGAATGCGAGCTGCTTGCGCAGGGCCCCGTCGTCGCCGGACTGGGCGTGGTGCTGCCAGGTGCTGAACTGGCCGTAGGTGACGGGAAGCGGGGAGAACGCCGGTGACCGGCCGTCCAGTCGGGCGGCGTAGGCGGCCGCCAGATCGCGCAGGAGCGGGCCCACGGACCAGCCGTCGGCAGCGATGTGATGGAACACCAGCACAAGGACGTGCTCCGGCCCTTCCTGGGCGGTGGTGTCCGTGAGGGTGAACAGCCAGGTCCGCAGCGGCACGTCACGAGTGATGTCGATGGCCTCGCCGGTCGCCTCGAGCATCGCCGCCGTCAGCTCGGTCGAGGGCACATGCCGGTGGTGGAGGGCGGGCGGTGCGTCGGCGGCCGGGCGGACGTGCTGGAACGGCACGCCCTCTTCCTGGGGGAACACGGTGCGCAGCGGTTCGTGGCGGGTCACGACGTCACCGAGAGCGGCCTGCAGGGCCGCGGTGTCGATCGTGCCCCGCAGGCGCAGCCCGATCGGCATGTTGTAGCGGGGGCTGGGCCCCTCGAGCTGAGCGAGGAACCACAGGCGCCGCTGCGCCGGGGACAGGGGGATCCGCTGCGGGACCACCGTGTCGGCCAGGGCCGGGACCTTCGGTGCGGGCGGGGCCGCGGCCTGGGCCAGGGCCCGGGCGACGCCGGCCGGCGTGGGAGCCTCGAAGAACTTGCGCAGGTGTATCCCGTGCCCCACGGCCTGCCGGATGCGGCTCATCAGCCGCATGGCGAGCAGCGAGTCGCCGCCGGCCTCGAAGAAGTTCTCGTCGACGCCGATCTCCGGCGCACCCAGCAATTCGGCGAACAGCTTGCTGAGGATCTCTTCCTGTGCGGTACGGGGCGCGGGGCCCATGGAGGGCGTGGAAGACACGGGGCTCCCCTTCGTAGCGATGCGTTGGAGCAGGAGTCAGTGGAGGTCGGAGGTGAAGTGGGCCAGGGTGTCCCGGAAGGCGTCCCGCAGCTGGAGGGCGTCCTGCCTGGTGAAGGCGTCCGCCGAGGTGCGCAGAGTGCCGCGGATGTTGCCGACGGTGCCCCAGCCGAACTCCCACAGGGCAGGGAAGTTGGCCCAGCGGGGCGGGACAGGCACGTGCGTCGTGCGCAGGGCCGGCAGACGCAGCCGGGGAACCACCACGTCGACGTTGACCAGGTGCAGGAACAACGGGGCCGCTCCGTGTGCCCCGTGCACGGCTGCGGCGCGCAGGATGCGTGAGTAGGGGACGTCCTTGTGGTCGAGAGCGGCGTCGATCGCCTGGGCGTGCCGCTCGATGACCCGGGTGGGCGGCAGGTGGTCCGGCCATTGGGTGCGCACCGGAAGGGTGTTGAGCAGGGGGCCGACGGTGTTCTGCAGGTCCTGGCTGTCGCGGAGTGCGGTGGGCATGCCCACGACGACGTCGTGGTCGGGCCCGCTCCCGGCGACGGCCGCGCTCACCACCGTGAACAGGACGACGGCGGGCGACACCTGACAGGACCGGGAGAGCCGGCGCACGGCCCGGGTCCCGGCCGCTCCGAGCGGCAGGTCGTGAGCGAGGAAGGTGCCGCGTTCTGCTTCGTCCGGCGCGCTGGTGCGAGGCGCTGCGCCGGGGCGCACACCGTGGAGACACTCCGTCCACCAGGCGGTGTCCGCCGGGTGCGCGTTCTCGCGTTCGGCGTGGTCGAAGAAGTCCGGTGCCGTGCCGGTGACACCGGGGCCGCGGATCTCCGCGACGTATGCCTGGCCGAGGTCGTCGGCCAGGAGGGCAAGGGACCAGCTGTCGCCGGCCACGTGGTGCACGGCGAGAGCCAGATGGTGGACGTCGTCCGACGGGTCGGAGACGAGATGCGCCCGCACGGGGGGCTCGGCGTTCAGGTCGAATGGTGTGTCCCACCAGTCGGTGAGCAGGGTCAGCACGTCGTCGGTGGCCGACCATGCCGAGCATGTACGGGTCAGGGCAGGCAGCGGTGCGGACGGGCCGAGCGGGACGGCTGTGCCGTCCTGGAACGTCGCGGCAAGCACCGGGTGGCGTCGGATGACCCGGTGCAGTGCGCGCTCCAGGGCCGCCGCGTCGAGCGGGCCCACGATCCGGAAGCAGAGCGGCATGGTGTACATCGGCCGGTCTGCGAGCATTTCGTGGACCAGCATGGACTGCTGCATGTCCGACAGGGGCCGGAAGGGACGCATGCCTCAGCCCCTCGCAACGGAGGCGTTCCGGAGGACCTCGGCGAGCCACGCGGCGAAGGTCGGGGCCTTGAGGCACGTGCTGGGGGTGGTCTCGGTGCTGACGATGCTCCGGGCCCGGGCGGCGACGCGCAGGGCGAGCAGCGAGTGCCCGCCCAGGCTGAGGAAGTCGTCGTCGTCGCCTACCTCGTCGACGCAGAGCACCTCGCGCCACAGGTCCCTGAGCTGTTCCTCGACGCCTGCGGTGGTGTCTGCCGCGGTGGGGGCAGGAATGGCGGGCGGGGGCGGCAACTGCCGCTTGGCCACCTTGCCGTTGGGAAGCCGGGGCAGGTCTTCGACGAAGACCACCTGGGACGGCTGCATGGCGGAGGGCAGATGCGCTGCCGCGTGCCGGCGGATCTCGCGGGCCGACAGCAGGCCCGGCCCGGGCCGGGCATCAGGCGCGGCCGGTACGGCAGTGCCTGCGCCTGTCTCGGTGGGCTCGCGGGTGGCGTACACGTAGGTGACATCGGCCGCGGTGCCGACGTTCCAGTCGTCGATCTCGTGCAGGCTGAAGCCGGCGTTCGTGAGGATCTTCCGGATCTCCGGGCCCACGGCACTGGCGCGCTCGACCTCGAGGCACACCTGGCGCACCCGAGGCCAGTGCTCGGGCCGCAGACCGCGCAGCACGTCCAGTTCGGCACCCTCGGTGTTGATCTTCAGAAGGTCGACGCGGTCGAGTGCGAAGCGGTCGAAGATGCTGGACAGGTCGGTGGTCTCGACCTGGTGCCGGGTGGCGGCCAGGCGGCGCTCGGTGTCTCGGCGCAGCTGGGCGAGTTCGGCCTCGTCCGTGGTGCCGGTGTCTCCGGTGGCGGCCGCGGTGCTGCGGAAGTGCGACTCCACGAGCTCTGCGGCTGCTTCCTCACGGTCCGTGCCCAGTCCTGAGAGGTAGCTGAGCTGAGGGAACGAGGTGAGGGTCGCGGTTCCGGAACGGTCGGTGACCGCCATGGGGACGACCTCGGCCGCCACCGAGTTCAGCTCGAGGTTCGCCTGCAGGTAGGGCAGTGTGTCCGGGTTCGGCTCGACGGCGACGACGCGGACACCGTCGGCCTGGCGGGCTGCCCACAGGGAGAAGAGGCCGATGTTGGCGCCGACATCGACGATGACCGCGTCGGGGCCGATGCGCAGGCCGAAGCGGGCGTACTCGTCCTCGTCGAAGATCTGCCGGTACAGGAACAGCGCCTCGTCGGGCGACGGTGTCGCCACGGCCAGGCCGCCTGGCAGCTCGATGCGGCTCAGGCCGCCGACGACGGGCGAGTGGGCGCGTTTGGCGGCGACGTAAGCGACGAGGCGCACGCCTTCGCTGCCGTCGGGGACGCCCACGACGGCGGCATCGTGGACCTTCGGGTGGCGGCGGAGGACGGTGCCGACTTCTTCGGGTTCCACTCGGACGCCGCGGACCTTGATCTGGTCGTCGATCCGGCCGCGGAACTCCAGGTAGCCGGCCTCGGCCTGCCTGACCCTGTCCCCGGTGCGGTACATCGGGGTGCCGTCGGAGGCGAACGGGTCGGGGCGGAAGCGCTCGGCGGTCAGGGCGTCGTCATCGAGGTAGCCCCCGCCCACGCCGATGCCGGAGATCCACAGTTCCCCGGTCTCACCCGCGGGCACCGGTGTCAGGTCCTCGTCGAGGATATGGCACACGACGTTGTCGATGGGGCGCCCGACCGGCGCGATGTCCCCGTCGAACGGCTCACTGCAGTCCCAGTACGTGGCGTTCACCGAGGTTTCGGTGGGGCCGTAGCCGTTGTACAGCTCGGCGGGCAGCAGATCGCGGAACCGCCGGACGAGCGTCATGTCGAGCGCTTCGCCGCCGCAGAAGACGCGGCGCAGCGAGGTGCAGTAGGCGAGTTCGGCTTCGTCGACGACGTACCGCAGGACGGAGGGGACGAAGTGGGCGGTGGTGACCTCGGCTTCCTGGATGAGGCGGACGATGCCCAGGCTGTCGAACTGCAGTCCCGGCGGGGCGATGACCAGCGTGCCGCCGGCGATCAGCGGCGAGAAAATCTCGTGGATCGCCGCGTCGAAGGCGTGGGACGCCTTGTGCAGGACGCGGTCGTCGTCCGCCAGGCGGTAGTGCCGGTGACCCCACTCCAGGCGGTTGCACAGCCCGGCGTGGTGGAGCCGGACGCCCTTGGGCCGGCCGGTGGAGCCGGAGGTGAACAGGATCATCGCGGTCTGTTCGCCCGCGGCGCGCCCCCGCCAGGTGGCGGCAGCGAGGTTTTCCGCATCCCCGGGGCGGCACCGGGTGTCCAGAGCCATCCATGGGGTGGAGCCCAGCGCGGCGAGGTGGTTGTCGCCGTCGCAGAGGATCACGCGCGGTTTGGCCGCGCCGACCACCTGAAGCAGGCGGTCGCCGGGGAACTCGGGGTCCATGGGCACGGCGACGGCGCCGATGGTCATGACGGCGATGAGCGCGCTCACGTAGCCGGCGGAACGTGGCAGGTAGAGGGCGACGCGATCGCCGGGTTCGACACCGGCGCTGCGCAGTTGCCGGGCGACTGCCGCGATCTGGTCCCACAGTTCGCGGTACGACAGCTCGCCGTCGGAGCTGAGGACGGCGGGAGTTCCCTCGGGTACGGCGTCGGCTGTGCGCAGGAGGTCGGGGACGTAGGTCGGCCGCATCGTCACGCTCGCTTCTCTGCGACGGCGACGATCGCCATGCGCGGGACCTCGGCGAACCAGCGGCCGCCCGACTCGCGCAGGACCGGCCGGAGCGGGATCCCGCTCGGGGCATCGCGGAGTGCGGCCGCGTAGCACGAGTGATCGAAGATCTCTTCGATGAAGGTCCACGAGGTGGCGGGGTCGCGGTCCGCGGAGAACACCTCCTGCACGCCGTACATGTCCGCGATGTACTGGCACATGCGAGCGCGGGCGGACTGGTAGTCGTCTGCTTCGACGATGAGCGGGTCGTAGACGTCCAGGACCCGGGCAGTGACCGGCAACCCTGCGAAGAGCGCGGTCAGTTCGGCACGTGAGAAGTGCGCGTAGTCGTGGCCGGCCGCCGAGTACGGGTGGACCACCTCGGCGAAGAAGCGGGCCATGGGGCTGGCCGTGTCGAAGTCGTGGAGGACGACCCTGCCCCCGGGCCTGACCACACGCACTGCCTCGCTGGCCGCTTGTGGGCGGTCCGCAGGAGTGATGTGGTGCGTGCCGTAGGCCAGGAGCGTCGCGTCGATCGAGGCGTCCCGCAGCAGGAGCGCGTCGGCGGACTGCCGCAGTGCGGGCAGGCCCTGGGCGAGCGCTCGGGCCACCATCTCGCCGGAGATGTCACCGGTGATGATGGACAGTTTCGCCAGGCGGCTGTCGGCGCGGTCAGCGACCGCGCGGGCGATGGTGCCGTCGCCGCCGAGGACATCGAGGAGCGTCACGTCGCCCGGGGAGTCGGTACGGGTGGCCAGTTGCAGCAGTTGCCGGGCTCCGGTCCATCGCACGGAGGAATCCTCCTGCGCCCGGCGGTACGAATCACCGCGGCCGGTCTCGTCGGAGTCGAACTCGTTCGTGACGGACACCAGCGCCGACAGCAGGCGCGGCGACCGTGCCCGCGTTGGGTCGATCAGGTCGTGCAGGCCCGGGTGTTCCGCGGCCACATGGGACATATACGTGTCGAGTGAGGCGGATGGCAGGTACCCGGCGCCCCCGGGCACAGAGGTATCCATACTAGGACTTGACACTGGAACTGGCTCCCCCGCTTTTGGCTGCCAGGACTATGGATGAGCTGGCTGTGCACCGGGCCGCGCTTTGTGGCACTTGGCACCGGCACGTCGAGACATCAGCTGGACTGCGCTTCGAGCAGTCCAGCCGGACGCATATCGGTCCAATGGGACTCGATGTAGTTCAGGCACTCCTGCCGGGCGCCGCTGCTCACTTCCGTCCATCCGTCAGGAACGGGCGACTCGGCGGGCCACAGTGAATGCTGTTTCTGGTCGTTGACAAGTACGAGGAATACCCCCGACTGGTCGTTGTCAAAAGGGTTGGTGGACACCGTGCCCCTTCTCGCTCGGTTACAGGGTTCCCCAGGAGGTTTAGCAGTCGAGACGTGCGATTCGCCTCTGTCTTTGGAGTCTTCAGACATGACTCCATTTCACCTGAGCTGCACTCGGCAGATTAAATCCTGCACATTGTGACGATCGGAGATCAATGTGACCTGGATCACGACGGAGGGGTGGTGGCTGGTTTCAGACGTCTACCGCGTCATGCAGGGAGCATTTCAGGCCCGTTCCACCCTTCATTGAAGCCGCTCAGGGGAGGAGGAATCGGGCTCCCCGGCTCAAGCGGCGAACGGTTCAGAGTGACGCGAAATCCACTGTTGACACTCCCGTGATGCGCGGAGAGAATCACCGGGGTTTTCTCGTCCGAACCGTTTATCGGCGTGCCGGCATGCCATCCGACTGCAACTCGGGTCCAGGGAGCTTGCAGAAACTTTCAGATCTTCATAACCTGATGAAATTCCGGCTCATCTCGGGGGATTCAGCCGTGCCCGCTGACACCGCATCACCGCTGCCCGCAAGCAAGAACGAGGCTCCTGCACACTGTCACGCGTGGCGCGTTCGGCTGCCTGAGCGCGCGGATGTGCACAGCGTCCGGCAATCGGCCCATGTGCTGATGGGCCGCCTCGCTGAACTGCACACCCCCCCGCTTGCCACCACGCCGGGCTTCTGGTGCGACGACGTCCCGCACACCTCCGATTCCCCGGTCGCACGCCGCCGGCTCCACGCCGAAATGCACCGTGCGCTGGATCCACACGCGCCCGGGTGCCCCCTGGTCCGCGCCGTACTGCTGCGCTATGCCGACCAGGTCAGCGATCTCGTACTCGTCAGTCATCGCACGGTTCTTGACGCACGGTCGCTTCGGACGGCTGTGGAGGCCCTGGCAGGCGGAACCGACCTCACCGGCATCACCACAGCGCACCCCTCCTGGCCGGCAGCAGGCAACGAGGGTGACCGGGCGGGCCTCCAGAACGCCGACTTCGGCACCATCCCCGCCTGGGGTGCGCCAGATCTCCGCGGCATCGTGCCGGCCGACCCGGCCGGTGATGCGCCCGAGGCTCGCCTCGATCACACCGTCGAGGACACACAGGCCGCGCTCTTGGTCGCGGCAGCGATCGTCCTCGGGCGATACGAGGATCAGCACAGGCCCGTGGTCGCCGCACTGTCAGCGGATCCCGACCGGCCCGAAGACGTCCTGGGGGCCTTCGAGTTCGGCGCTCTCTTTCCCGCCGACCTCACAGGCGAACGGAGTATCGGCGACCTGCTGGCACGGGCGCGAGAGCTGCTCACCGATCCTGCCCTGCGCTACAACAGCGGTCAGGAGGGGATACCGGCCTCCGGCGTGCACGGACGCGTGCTGGTGGGAGTCCTCCCGGAGGCTCCCGAGGGGTACCTGCCCTGCCAGACCGCACCCTTTCCGCTCACCCTGGTTCCCCGACGCGATCCGGGCGGGACCCTGCGGCTCGAGACGCACCGTCAGTCAGACATGGTGGGCGAGGCGGCTGCCCGGCGTTTCGCCGGCCAGGTCGCCCGCGTCCACGCCTGGATCTCCCAGCAGCAGCCAGACACCGTCCCCGACGATGCAGACCTCCTCGACACGGCAGAGCGGGAGGCCGTCGCAGAACTGGGCCGGGCACGGACCGCACTGCGGTGGCAGCCCGACCGAATCGACTCCGTCTTCACTGAGCAAGCGACACGGACTCCCGACGCGATCGCCGTCACCCACGGCACGGACCGGCTCACCTATAACCAACTCCACGCCCGGGCGACACAACTGGCGGCGGGGCTGCGGGCCTACGGCGTGGCACCCGGAGACCACATCGGCATCTGTCTTGAGCGGTCAGCCGACTTCATCGTCTGTCTCCTGGCCGTCCTGCTCGCCGACGCCGTCTATGTGCCCATGGACCCCGCCTACCCTGCCGCACGCCTCGCCCAGACCATCGAGGACGCCGGACTCGCCACCGTTATCACCGAGCTGACCGAAATCGCCGACGTATCGTCCAGCCTGGTGAGGCCCGACGCACTTCACGCAGCCGGAGCCGCGGCTCCCGATCTTCCGGCTCCGGAACGCGGCCCGGAGTCACCGGCCTACATCATCTACACGTCGGGTTCCACCGGTCGGCCCAAGGGCGTCGTCGTACCGCACCGCAACGTCATCGCCCTCATGAACGCAACGCGGCCGGACTTCGCACTCACCGGCGACGACGTGTGGACGTTCTTCCACTCCGGCGCCTTCGACTTCTCCGTCTGGGAAATCTGGGGAGCCCTGCTGACGGGGGCCCGCGTGGTCGTCGTGCCCTACTGGGACTCCCGCTCGCCGGAGCAGTTCCACCGGCTCCTTGTGCAGGAGCAGGTGACCGTGCTGAGCCAGACCCCATCCGCCTTCGCCCAACTGGCGGCCGCAGACCGGGAAGAGAACACGAAACTCCCGGTGCGGCTGGTCATCTTCGGCGGCGAACCCCTGGACACCGGCAGTCTGCGCGGCTGGCTCGACCGCTACCCCGAGTCACAGTGCCGGCTCGTCAACATGTTCGGCATCACCGAGACCACGGTCCATGTGACGGCACAGGCCATCCGCCGTGCCGAAGTACTCAGCGGAACCAGATCAGTAGGCCGGCCCCTTCCCGGATGGCACGTGTACGTCCTCGACCGGCGCGGACGCATCCTGCCGCCCGGCGCACCCGGAGAGATCCACGTCGGGGGTGAAGGGGTGGCGCTGACGTACTGGAACCGGCCTGAGCTGACAGCCGAGCGTTTCGTGACCGATCCCTTCACCGACGGCCGGATGTACCGCAGCGGCGACCGCGGTCGGCTCCTTCCCGACGGGCGGCTGGAGCACCTTGGGCGGCTGGACAACCAGGTCAAGCTCCGCGGGTTCCGCATCGAGCTGGACGAGATCCGCAACGTCCTGCTGGAAGACCCCTGTGTCACCTCCTGCGCCGTGGTCCTCGGCGGTGACCCGGACGGCAGTGCCGCACGCACGCGCATCGACGCCTACGTGGTCCTGGCCCCCGAAGCAGACGGAGGCACCGCCCCTGTCCGGCAGCGCGCAGCCAGGCTTCTGCCTGCGTTCATGGTGCCCAGTACCATCACCGCACTCGACTCGCTCCCTCTGACCGTCAACGGCAAGCTCGACGCCCGCCGCCTCCCACCCCCAGCGATAGAGACCCGCGCTGTCACCGATGACGGGCAGGCATCCGGGCTGGCGGCCCGCATGGTGGCCCTGTGGCGGGACATCCTGGGCGTCCCTGTCGGGCTCGACGAGAACTTCTTCGAACTGGGCGGAAATTCCCTGGCCGCAGTGCAGCTCGCCGCGGAGGCCCGCAACCGAGACATTCCCGTTGTGCCGTTGCGCGCCCTCTACCGCAACCCGACGGTGCGTTCACTCACGGTCTTCCTCGACCAGAACAGTGCCATGGTTGACAGCCGCACCCGAAGGTGATGTCCGCACCCGCGGGCGGAGCCGCTGCGCCCCGCTCCAGCAACGCCTCACTACGCAGCCTCGGCGTCGACCGCCATCTACTGCGCGCCTGCGGCCCTGCGCGCTGTGCACGCGCGGACCGGCATCGGCCCCCTGCGGAGGAAAGCCAGTGACGCCCCGGGCGAGAGCGCGGGGGACGGACCGCAGCCGGGGCGCCCTCGACGCGACGTCGCTGCCTTCGCGGCCCGGACCGGCGCGACGCACCCCCCGTACCCGTCGGCTGTATCGTGCGGATACGGCAGCCGGACCTGCGGCGTCACGCGGTCCGCGACGGGCGGCGACGGTGCCGCCGTCCCGAGACAGGAGCCGAACGTGCGCGCGCGAGACCTGGCGGTGGAGTACGAGACGGTCGGCCTGGACAGCGATGCTCTCGACGCCGCCCGGCTGATGGCGGCGCACCGGTTGCCCGCACTGCTGGTGGTCGATGAACGGGGGGCGCCGCAAGCGATCCTGCCGGCATCTCAGATGATCAAGGTCCTGGTGCCGGGCTACGTCGTCGAGGACCCCACGCTCGCGGCGGTGGTCGACGAGTCGCACGCCGACCGGCTGTGCGAGGCCCTGGTGGGCCGCACGGTGCGCGAGTGCCTGTCCGAGACCACGCCACGGCCCGTCGTCGCTGCGCCGGACGACACCGCCCTGGAGGTCGCCACGCAGATGGCAAAGCTCCGCAGCCCGCTGGTCGCCGTCGTGGAGAAGGACAGGGCGGCCGTACGCCTGCTCGGCGTGATCACCGCCTCCCATCTGCTGGAGCGGTTGCTGGCCGCCGCTTCCCCCGGCTCGTCGACGCGGTGAGCCGCTCCGGCCGACCACAACGCGGACTCCGGCGACCGGGAACATCACGCAGTCCGCGGTGTCGGGTGCGCACCTGTCAAAGAAGCGTCAAGGACATGTAGGGTTCCCCTCGGTGTGCCGGGAAGTCTGGTCGGCGAGTAGAGGACACGTCTCTCTTCCGATCGGAGCCCGGCCATGGTGCCTGCGGTGGACTTCGGTGCCGCGCCGTTGCCGGCGGTGGTGCCGTCGCGGCCACTGGCCCCGCACCCGCGTGCCCGTCTCCACGGTCCTCCCGGTCGGCGGCGCTCGCGCCGGCGAGGGCCGCCTTCGTCCGATCCGCCGCACGGCCGACCGCACGCCTCGTCGCCGTACGTCCGGCTTCGCCTTCCCGCCCGTCCTCCCCGGCGGTGCCCATGTCTCGCCGCCGCGCCCGCGCCCCGGCCGCGGCGGAATCCGGCACGCGCGGTGTGCCATGGCATACCGCGCGCCTTCTTCCTGATGACGGCGCGGTGACTTCGGGGCTTCCCGGCGGGTCGCGCCCGCGACAAGTGGACCCCCGTACCGACACACCACACCACCCAGCAACCGGAGGACCATGAGCGACTGGCACGGCTGGGCGGCGATCGCCGTCTTCGTCGGCGCGTACGCCTTGATCATCAGCGAGAAGGTCCACCGTGTCGCCGTGGCCCTCGGCGGCGCGGGCCTGATGCTGGCGATCGGTGCCACCGACGACGTCTCGGCGTTCTACTCCGAGGACTCCGGCATCGACTGGAACGTCATCTTCCTGCTGATGGGCATGATGATGATCGTCGGCGTACTGAAGAAGACCGGCGTGTTCGAGTACCTGGCGATCTGGGCGGTCAAGCGGGCCCGGGCGAAACCGTTCCGGGTCATGGCCATGCTCGTCGTCATGACGGCCGTGGTCTCGTCCCTGCTGGACAACGTCACCACGGTGCTGCTGATCGCCCCGGTCACCCTGCTGGTGTGCGAGCGCCTCGCACTGTCCTCGGCGCCGTTCCTCATCGCCGAGGTCATGGCCTCGAACATCGGCGGCACCGCGACCCTGGTCGGCGATCCACCGAACATCATCATCGCCAGTCGCGCGGGGCTGACCTTCAACGACTTCGTCGTCCACCTCGCCCCGCTCGCGGCGCTCCTGGTGCTCGTCCTGCTGGCACTGTGCCGGGTCATGTTCCGCAGCACCTTCGTGTACGACGACGACCGCGCCACCGAGATCATGTCTCTGGAGGAACGCGAAGCCATCAGGAACCCGAGGCTCATGGTCCAGGCCCTGATCGTCCTGGCCCTGGTCATGGCCGGCTTCGTCCTGCACCCGGTGCTGCACTACGCGCCCAGCATCGTCGCTCTGCTCGGGGCGGGGCTCCTCGTCGCCGCCACCACCGTCGACACCAACGAGGTCCTCGCCGAGGTGGAATGGCCCACGCTCGCCTTCTTCGCCGGGCTGTTCATCATGATCGGCGGGCTCATCGACACCGGTGCCGTCGGCGAGGTCTCCCGCGGGCTGGCGGGTCTGATCGGCGGCAACCAGCTGGTCGGCTCCCTGGCCCTGCTCGGCGGTTCGGCGGTCCTCTCGGGCTTGGTCGACAACATCCCGTACGTCGCCACGATGGCGCCCATCACCTCGGCCCTGGCCCGCGACGTGGGCGGAAGCGGCCACCACGTCCTGTGGTGGGCCCTCGCGCTCGGCGCCGACCTCGGGGGCAATGCCACCGCGATCGGTGCCTCCGCCAACGTCGTCGTCCTCGGCATCGCCGAACGCAACCGCCGGCCGATCTCGTTCTGGCAGTTCACCAAGTACGGCCTCGTCGTCACAGCCGTGACCGTCGCCATCTCGCTGGGATACGTGTGGCTCCGCTACTTCGCGGCGGCCTGACGGGACGGCGCCGCGGCCGCCGCGGGGCCGAGAGGCCGTCACCCGCCTGTGTGCCTGCGGGTCCGGATGCGGAAGATGACCAGCCCCACCGCGCTGAACGCGGCGGCCCACCCGAGCCCCAGCGCGAGGTGTCCCCACAGGGCCCTGTGGCCGAATGCCCCGCCGACGGCGAACTGCATGGGGCCGAAGGAGGGAAACCATTGCAGGACCGGCTTGTTGGCGAGGGGGTTGCCCAGGGGGTTCTGCAGGAAGGTGTCCATCAGCCCACCCATGATGATGAGGAAGAAGCCTTCCAGGTCCCGTGCGACCAGGACGCCGAGGAGGAGGCCGAAGGCGCCGTAGGTGAGGGCGATGAGCGCGAATCCTGCGAGTACGGCGAGCCAGCCGGCCCCGGTGGGCCGCCAGAAGAACAGGAGGGCGAGCGCGGTGTAGAGGGCGATCGCGGTGGCGACCGCTGCGACGGCGAGGGTCTTGGCGGCGATGAGGGTGGACTGCCGGTAACCGGCGAACACGAGCCGCCGGTCGAAGGCGAGGGCCTTGCGTACGGCGTCGAAGACGACGAACCCGGTGATCATCGTGACGGAGTTGAGGCCCGCCGAGATCAGGGTGAGCCGGCCACCGTCGACGCGCAGGAGCTGCCCGGTCGCGTACAGCTTGAAGTCGAGTGCCTCGCCCGAGGCCATGGCGTCCATCACCAGGTACCAGACGGGCACGAAGACCAGGAGCAGAAGTCCCGCGAGCCGGTTGCGCGTCTGGTCGCGCACGCAGAAGCGCAGCGCCGTGGGGAACGGGCTGTGGACGGAGCGGATCGTTGACGTCTCAGGCGCCGACACGGTTGCCCTCCCGGGAGGATGCGCGCGGGGTGATGCGGCCGTCGGCGAGGTCGGCCAGCACGTCGAACCGGTCCTGCTCGAAGACGAGGTGCGTGATGATCACGACGGCGCTGCCCCGGGCGCGCAGGTCCTCGACCAGGTCCCAGAACCGCAGATACGTCTCCCAGTCGAAGCCCTGGTACGGCTCGTCCAGGAGGAGGACGTCCGGGTCGTGCAGCAGGGCGAGGGTGAGGTTGAGCTTCTGCCGGGTACCGCCGGACAGCTGCCCGGCGGCCGACCGTGCGTATCGCTCGTAGCCGAGGAGGCGCACGAGTTCGTGACCGCGGTCCAGATCGGGCAGGCGGTGAGCGGCAGCGAAGTAACGCAGGTGCTGCTCGACGGTGAGTGCCGCGTTCAGGACCGGTTCCTGGGGGCAGTAGCCGAGGCTGCCGGGCACCGCGAGCTCGCCGCGGTCCGGGGGCAGCACGCCGGCCAGTATCTTCAGCAGGGTCGATTTGCCGGCGCCGTTCTCGCCGACGACGGCGACGAGTTGCCCCGGCTCCACCGTGAGTTCGGCTCCGCGCAGGACAGGGTGCTTGCCGTAGGACTTGTGCACGTCGGTGGCCCGAAGGACGGGCGCTGGTGGGGGTGTTGAGCAGGGCGCCATGCGCGACCTCCCTATGCGGTGTCTCCTTGCGGTGGGGGTGGTGCCGCGTTCAGTCCGCCCGCGTAGATGCTGAGCATCTCCGGCGCCCACCGGGTCATGCCCTGGGCCGACAAGGGGTCGGTACCGAGGACTTCGGTGAGACGGTCGCGCAGCAGGAACAGTGCCAGGTCGTTGGCGAGGAGCAGGGCGGCGCGCACGGCCGGATCGCGTCCCGGAGCCGCCAGCCCGGCGGTGGCCAGCCCGTCCAGCGCGGCCCTGCTCAGGTCGTACAGCCGCCGGAACAGCAGCCGCCCGGCATCCGTGTCGGACAACAGGAGCCGACGCAGATACGCCGGCAGAGGCGAGTCGGCGGGAAGGTGCCGGGCGAACACCTCGCTCAGCGAACCCGCTCCGGCGGCGGGGTCGAGCAACTCGGCGCCGCCCTCGCCCGTGAGCTCACCGAGCATCGCCTCGAAGACGTCCAGCACGTGCTGGTCGACTTCCCGGCGCAGTCCCTCCTTCGACCCGAAGTGGTGCACGACCAGACCCGGCGACACATCCGCGGCGGCGGCGATCCGTCGCACGGTGACCGCCTCCGGACCGTGCGCGGCGAACAGGCGCAGGGCCTCGTCGCGGATGACCGCCCGCGCGGTCCGATCGTCGGGGATTGAACGCATGTACAGCATACTAAACAAATGTTCAGTCGCTGTCCAGGGCGCCGATCCGCCGAGCGGCGGCAACCGTGCCGGTGCGTCCGGGAAAGCCGGCTGCAGGCCGGTGCGCGTCCTCGAACACCCGGCGACGGCCGACCCGCGCGCGCAACGATGCGGCCTCCGGACACCGCGCCGCAGCTACGGGGTGACGACGCCTCGGCGAAGGCGGGCCGGCGAAGTGCGCCATCGGTACTCCGGGTGTCTGCCGGCTCGGCTTCCGGCTGTGGTGAGCCGGGTCGCCGCCGGTCGGAGCGACCTCTCGACCGGTACGGAAAGGGGCCGTAAGAGTCCCGTCAAGGGTGTGGGGGCGGCCGTATGGGGGCCGTCAACGGACACCCGGAACCGGCCGGAGACGCGCTTTCCTTTTACTCGTCCGATTGAACCGAACCTCACTCCAGGAGTTCGCGATGGCCGATGTGGCCTTCGTTGTCAGCGTGCTTGCGAGTTTCGCGCTGGTGGCTCTCGTTGCCAGGGGGGTGGCGAAGCTGTGACCGTCGAGAACGTTGTCGGTCTGGTCGTGGCCGTCGCTCTGCTGGGATATCTCGTCCTCGCCTTGATTTTCCCGGAGAGGTTCTGAGAGCAGACATGAGTTCCGTACTCGCGGGCGTGCTTCAGTTGCTCGCCCTGATGGGCGCGTTGGCGCTCGTCCATGTCCCTGCCGGCAATTACATGGCCCGGGTCTACTCCTCGAAGAAGCATCTGCGGGTGGAGAGGTGGGTCTACCGGGTCATCGGCGCCGACCCGGACGCGGAGATGGCCTGGCCGGCGTATCTGCGTGGCGTTCTGGCGTTCTCCGTGGCCGGTGTGGTGTTCCTGTATCTGCTGCAGCGGTTGCAGGGGGTGCTGCCGGGTTCACTGGGGTTCTCGTCGGTGAATCCGGCGCAGTCGTTCAACACGGCTGTGTCGTTCGTGACGAACACCAACTGGCAGTCGTATTACGGCGAGCAGACCATGGGGCATGTCGTGCAGACGGCCGGTCTGGCGGTGCAGAACTTCGTCTCCGCGGCGGTCGGTATCGCCGTCGCGGTGGCACTGGTGCGAGGGTTTGCCCGGTCGCGCACGGGTGAGCTGGGCAATTTCTGGTCCGACCTGGTGCGTGGCACGCTGCGGATTCTGGTGCCGATGGCCGCGGTCGCGGCGGTGGTGCTGGTGGCGTGCGGGGCGATCCAGAACTTCTCCGGCATTCATGAGGTCGGGCAGTTCATGGGCGGCTCTCAGCAGTGGAACGGCGGTGCGGTGGCCTCGCAGGAGGCGATCAAGGAACTGGGCACGAACGGCGGCGGCTATTTCAACGCCAACTCCGCCCATCCCTTCGAGAACCCGTCACCGTTCACCAATCTCTTCGAGATCTTCCTGATCCTGGTGATCCCGTTCTCGCTGACCCGCACGTTCGGTGTGATGGCCGGCAGCGTCCGGCAGGGGTACGCGATCCTCGCCACGATGGTCACCATCTGGCTGGGGTTCACCCTCCTGATGATGTGGACGGAATTCGCTCACCACGGTCCGGCGCTCCAGGCGGCGGGCGGCGCGATGGAGGGCAAGGAGGTCCGTTTCGGGGTCGGCGGTTCGTCGATCTTCGCGGTGGCGACGACGCTGACGTCGACGGGTGCCGTGGATTCCTTCCACTCCTCCTTCACCGGGCTGGGGGGCGGGATCACGATGCTGAGCATGATGCTGGGCGAGATCGCGCCCGGCGGCACCGGTTCCGGCCTGTACGGCATCCTGATCATGGCTGTCATCGCGGTGTTCATCGCCGGTCTGACGGTGGGCCGCACGCCCGAGTATCTGGGCAAGAAGATCGGCGGGCGGGAGATGAAGCTCGCCGCCTGCTACATCCTCGTCACCCCCGCCTTGGTGCTGGTGTTCACCGCGTCCTCGATGGCACTGCCGACGCCGCCGCACTCGATGCTGAACTCGGGTGCGCACGGGTTCTCCGAGGTGTTGTACGCGTTCACCTCGGCGGCGAACAACAACGGTTCGGCGTTCGCGGGCCTGAACGCGAACACGGACTGGTTCAACACGATGACCGGGCTGGCGATGCTGTTCGGCCGTTTTCTGCCGATGGTGTTCGTGCTGGCGCTGGCCGGCTCGCTCGCGGAGCAGAAGCCGGTGCCGGTGACCGCGGGAACCCTGCGCACCGAGAAGCCGCTGTTCACCGGTCTGCTGGTGGGCGCGATTTTGATCATCACCGGTCTGACCTACTTCCCGGCGCTCGCGCTGGGCCCACTGGCCGAGGGGCTGGCGTGATGACGACCCGTACAGAGAACTCAGAGGACTCCATGTCCACAGCCGCACCCACCCGGGCGCCCCACCAGGACGCGCCGACCGGGCACAAGCCCGCCGACGGCCGTGTCGGCGCGGGCCTCTTCGATCCCGGGCAGCTTCTGAAGTCGCTGCCGGACGCCGTGCGCAAGCTGGATCCGCGGGTGATGGTCAAGGCGCCCGTGATGTTCGTGGTGTGGATCGGCTCGGTCCTGACCACGGTGTTCTCCCTGCAGGACCCGGGGGACTGGTTCGGCTGGACCATCAGCGCCTGGCTGTGGCTGACCGTCGTCTTCGCCAACCTGGCGGAGGCGGTGGCCGAGGGCCGCGGCAAGGCCCAGGCCGACACCCTGCGCAGGGCCAGGACCGACACCGTGGCCCGGCGGCTGGTGGGCGACTTTGAAGAGCGGGTGCCCGGTACCGAGTTGAAGATCGGTGACCTGGTGGTCTGCGAGGCCGGCGACGTCATCCCCGGTGACGGTGACGTCGTCGAGGGTGTCGCCTCGGTGGACGAGTCGGCCATCACGGGCGAGTCCGCGCCGGTCATCCGCGAGTCCGGCGGTGACCGCTCCGCGGTGACCGGCGGCACCAAGGTCCTCTCGGACCGGATCGTCGTCAAGATCACGACGAAGCCCGGCGAGACCTTCATCGACCGGATGATCAGCCTGGTCGAGGGCGCGGCCCGGCAGAAGACGCCGAACGAGATCGCGCTGAACATCCTGCTCGCCTCGCTGACGATCGTCTTCCTGCTGGCCTGTGCCACGCTGCCGCCGTTCGCGGACTATGCGGGCACGCGCCTGACCATGGTCGTGCTGGTGGCCCTGCTGGTCTGCCTGATCCCGACCACGATCGGCGCCCTGCTCTCCGCGATCGGCATCGCTGGCATGGACCGCCTGGTGCAGCGCAACGTGCTGGCCATGTCCGGCCGCGCGGTCGAGGCCGCCGGGGACGTCTCCACCCTGCTGCTGGACAAGACCGGCACCATCACCCTGGGCAACCGCCGGGCCGCCGAGTTCGTCCCGGTGCGCGGCACCACGGAGGCCCAACTCGCCGACGCCGCCCAACTGTCCTCCCTGGCGGACGAGACGCCCGAGGGCCGCTCCGTCGTCGTCCTGGCCAAGGAGAGGTACGGGCTGCGCGAACGCCACCAGGGCGAACTGGCCGGCTCCGAGTGGATCGCCTTCACCGCCCAGACCCGCATGTCCGGCGTGGACGCCGACGGCCGCAGGATCCGCAAGGGCGCCACCGCCTCGGTCATCGCCTGGGTCGAGGAACAGGGCGGCGAAGTCGCCGCCGACGCGCAGGAGTCGGCCGACCGGATCTCCGAGGCCGGCGGCACCCCGCTGCTGGTCGCCGTCGAGGACGACCGGGGTGCCCGGGTGCTGGGGTTGATCCACCTCAAGGACGTCGTCAAGGACGGCATGCGGGAGCGGTTCGACGAGTTGCGCCGCATGGGCATCAAGACGGTCATGATCACGGGTGACAACCCGCTGACCGCGAAGGCGATCGCCGAGGAGGCGGGTGTCGACGACTTCCTCGCCGAGGCCACCCCCGAGGACAAGATGGCCCTGATCAAGCGGGAGCAGGCCGGCGGGAAGCTGGTCGCGATGACCGGTGACGGCACCAACGACGCTCCCGCGCTGGCCCAGGCGGACGTCGGCGTGGCGATGAACACCGGCACGTCGGCCGCCAAGGAGGCCGGCAACATGGTCGACCTCGACTCCGATCCGACCAAGCTGATCGAGATCGTGGAGATCGGCAAGCAGATGCTGATCACCCGGGGTGCGCTGACGACGTTCTCCATCGCCAACGACGTCGCGAAGTACTTCGCGATCATCCCGGCCCTGTTCGCGGCGGTCCACCCGGGCCTGGACAAGCTGAACATCATGCACCTGTCCTCGCCCGACTCCGCGATCCTGTCCGCGGTCGTCTTCAACGCGCTGATCATCATCGCCCTGGTGCCGCTGTCCCTGAAGGGCGTGCGCTACCGGCCGGTGAGCGCGGACCGGATGCTGCGCCGCAATCTGGGGATCTACGGCATCGGCGGCCTGGTCGCGCCCTTCCTCGGCATCAAGATCATCGACATGCTCATCTCCCTCATCCCCGGAATCGGCTGATCGCCATGAACAACTTCGCAGCCAGCACCGCCCGGTTGCTCGGGGCCGGCCTGAGGGCCCTGCTCGTGCTGACCCTGGTCACCGGCGTCGTCTATCCGCTGGCCGTCACCGGCATCGCCCAGGCGCTGTTCAGCGACAAGGCGAACGGCTCCGAGATCAGGGCGGACGGCAGGGTCGTCGGCTCCTCCCTGATCGGGCAGTCGTACAACCAGCCGCTGAAGAAGGGCCAGAGCATCCCGGACCCGGACCTGACATGGTTCCAGGGCCGCCCGGCGAACGGCCTGGGCACCAACAGCATCAACACGCAGTACAAGCTGATGCTGTCCGGCGCCACCAACCTGGCCGCCGACAGCGGTGCGGTCAACGGCACCTGCCCGGCCGAGCCCGCAGGCGGCACGCTGTGCGCCCAGGTGCTCGCCGCCAGGGCCGCCGTCGTCAAGGACAACTCCGTGCCCGGCTACACGGTCACGCCGGCCCAGGTCCCCGCCGACGCCGTCACCTCCTCCGGATCCGGCCTCGACCCGGACATCTCCCCGGCCTACGCCGACCTCCAGGTCCACCGCGTCGCCGCGCGCAACCACCTGCCCGTCGCCGCCGTGCAGAAGCTCGTCGAGGACCACACGACCGGCCGCACCCTGGGCTTCATCGGCGAACCCCGGGTGAACGTCTTGGAGTTGAACACCGCGCTCAAGGCGCTCACCGCGAAGGAATGACGGTGTTACGCGATCCATGAGGGAGTCGGCGGTCCGGGTGGCACCCCGGTTCCGCCGGCTCCCACCGCCATGACACCGGTCGCCCCGCTTCCGGCGGCCACGGCCCGGCGTACGACAGGAGAGGCACACACCCCGGAGACCTCGTCGTGGGCGGCGTACCGCTCGCCGAGGTCGCCGACGGCTTCGGCATCCCCGTCTACGTCCTGGACGAGGCCGAGGTCCGCGACGGCTGCCGCACCTACCACGCCGCCTTCCCCGACGCCGAAGTCCTCCACGCCGCCGAGGCGTTCCTGTGCCGCGCCATGGCGCACTGGATGGACGCCGGCTTCGGGCAGCCGGACGATCCCCCACCGGCTTGACTGAGGAGGGCCTCGGCCTCGACGTCTGCTCCGCCGGCGAACTCGAACTCGCCGTCACCACCGGCTTCCCGCCCGAGCGGATCGTCCTCCACGGCAACGCCAAGTCCCCGTGCGACATGGACACCGCCCTGCGCCTGGGCGTGGGCCGGATCGTCATCGACAGCCCGTCCGAGATCGCGCGGCTGACCGCAGCCGTCGGGCCGGACGGGCACCAGAAGGTGATGGTCCGGGTCGTCCCCGGGATCGGCGCGGGCGCTCACGACAAGGTCCGCACCGGCACCGAGGACCAGAAGCTCGGCCTGTCCATCGCCGACGGTCACGCCCAGCACGCCGTCGCCCGCATCCTCGGCCAACCGCAGCTCGAACTGACCGGACTGCACTGCCACTTGGGCTCCCAGATTACGTCCGTAAAGCCGTACCTGGTCGCGGTACGCCGCATGGTCGGCCTGATGAGCCGCCTGTACGAGCAGCACGGCCTGGTCCTGCCCGAACTCGACCCCGGCGGCGGCCGCGGCATCGCCTACCGCACCGGCGAGCCCGCCCTCGACCTGACCTCTCTCGCCCGCAAGGTACGCGCAGAACCGGCCGACGCCTGTGCCACGGCCGGAGTCCCCGTGCCCCGCCTCGTCATCGAACCGGGCCGGGCGATCGCCGGCCCCGCCGGCATCGCTCTCTACCGTGTCCTGTCCGTGAAGCGCACCCGCGACACCGTGTTCGTGGCCGTGGACGGCGGCATGAGCGACAAACCCGCCCGGCGCTCTACGGCGTCCGCTGCGCACCCCGCCTGATCGGCCGGGCCAGTACCGCGCACCGCACGCCAGTGGCCGTGGTGGGCCGCCACTGCGAGGCCGGTGACATCCTCGCCGCCGACGTGGACCTTCCCGCTGACGTGCGCCCCGGCGACCTGCTCGCCGTACCCGTGGCCGGTGCCTACCACGTGTCCATGGCCTCCGGTCACAACCTCGTCGGCCGCCCGCCCGTGGTCGCCGTAGGCGACGGACATACCCGTCTCCTCGTCCGCCGGGAGCCCCTGGAGGACGTCCGCCGCCGCGACGTCGGCATGTGATCCGCCCGCACCCCTGAGCTCCCGGCCGGGCCGGCCTTCCCTCCCTCGCCGACCGACCCGCCCGGGCCGTGCCAGGAGGCACAGCGGCGTGCCGGGGTCACCGGCCGGGCCCTGTGCGGGAGGTCACCGACTGGCGGCGGTACCTCATGCGCGGGCCCATGCCGACCGTGCGATCGAGGGGCGGCCGCGTTCTCGCCTGCGTCCGCCGTGACGTGACGGGAATCTCGGTGCGGGGCGGGATGCTGATCCATACCCTGGTCACGCTTCTCGACGGTGGGTGAGGCTGATGGCTCGGGCGGGCCTCGGCATCTGACCGGCGAACCGTCGGCCGACTCAGCGAGCAGCCAGCGTGAATCCCGCAACGACTGGGGGGCGGTGGCTGGCGGACGAGCAGTTGTAAACTCAGGGAACAGCCCTTGACCTGCACAAACGCAGGCAGGGAGCCTACTCGTGGGAGTGCCCCAATGTTCCGTACCATGTTCAAGTCCAAGATCCACCGCGCCACCGTCACCCAGGCCGACCTGCACTACGTGGGATCGGTGACCATCGACGCCGACCTGCTCGACGCCGCCGACCTGCTGCCCGGCGAGCTCGTGCACATCGTGGACATCACCAACGGCGCTCGGCTGGAGACGTACGTCATCGAGGGCGAGCGCGGGTCGGGTGTCATCGGGATCAACGGGGCGGCGGCGCATCTCGTGCATCCGGGGGACCTGGTGATCATCATCAGCTACGCCCAGGTCACCGACGCCGAGGCGCGGGCGCTGCGGCCGCGGGTCGTGCACGTCGACGGCGACAACAGGATCGTGTCCCTCGGCGCCGACCCGTCCGAGCCGGTGCCCGGCTCCGACCAGCGGCGCGGCCCGCAGTCCGTACCGGCCTGAGTCGCGGTCGGGGGAAAGCCGGCCCGCGCCCCACTCGGCCCTGCCGGCTGCTGCCGTCGGGTGAGTGGCCGGGCGGGCGTCGGGTAGGTGGGGGAGTAGTCCAGAGGCGACGTCCAGCGACTGCGCGGAGGACACCGATGACCAACCCGCAACCCGAGCCCGCACCCCCGGCACCGGACCCGTACCCCAGCCCGGTACCGCCGCCGGAGCCGGGGCCCGGCCCGGCACCCACACCACCCCCGCCGAGCCCCACGCCACCCCCTCCGGGGCCCACGCCGCCTCCGCCCCACCCGGGACCGCCGGAGCCCTCGCCGTCTCCGATCCCGCCGGGGCCGGAGCCCGTGCCGAACCCCGAGCCCGGCCCGCCGCTCAGCTGAGCCGGGCTCAGGAAGCGGCCCGGCAAGAAGGAAGCCCAGAGATCGGCAAAAAGAGATCGGCAGAAGAGATCGGCAAGAACGGGTCTTCAGAGATCGGCAAGTAGAGATCAGCCGAAGAGATCGGCAAGAACGGTCTCCATACAGGGGGACTCGACACCGAGGGGCGGTGGGAACGGCGTGGCCGTTCCCACCGCCCCTCGGGCGTGTCGCGCTTTACGCCGAGACCTCCGACCGGTCACCGCCCCACAGCGTGTGGAACGACCCGTCCCGGTCCACCCGCCGGTACGTATGCGCGCCGAAGAAGTCCCGCTGGCCCTGCGTGAGCGCGGCGGGCAACCGCTCGGCCCGCAGCGCGTCGTAGTAGGCCAGCGCCGCCGCGAAGCCCGGGGCCGGCACGCCCTGCCGGGTCGCGGCGATCAGCACCTCGCGCCAGTCGTCCTGCGCCGCCGCGATCTCCTGCGCGAACGTCTCGTCCGACAGCAGGCTCGGCAGGTCGGCGCGGGCGTCGTACGCGGCGCGGATGCGGTCCAGGAAGGCCGCGCGGATGATGCAGCCGCCGCGCCAGATGGCGGACACGGCACCGAGGTCGATGTTCCAGCCGTACTCCTCGCTCCCCGCGGCGAGCTCGTGGAAGCCCTGCGTGTACGACACGATCTTGGACGCGTACAGCGCCTGCTCCACCCGGTCCGCGAAGGCCGCCGCCTCCGACGCGCCGAGCGGGGACGCCGAAGGCCCGGCCAGGTGGCGCGAGGCCGCCCGCAGTGCCGCGTGCCCGGACAAGGAGCGGGCGAAGACCGCCTCCGCGATGCCGGACACCGGGACGCCGAGGTCGAGCGCGATCTGCACCGTCCAGCGGCCGGTGCCCTTCTGCTCGGCCTGGTCGACCACCACGTCCACGAACGGCTTGCCGGTCGCCGCGTCCACGTGGGACAGCACCTCGGCGGTGATCTCGATGAGGTAGGAGTCCAGCCGGCCGGTGTTCCAGGTGCGGAAGATGTCGGCGATCTGCGCCGGCGTGTACCCGGCGACGTCGCGCAGCAGCTGGTAGGCCTCGCCGATCAGCTGCATGTCGGCGTACTCGATGCCGTTGTGGACCATCTTGACGAAGTGCCCGGCGCCGTCGGGACCGCAGTGCGTGACGCAGGGGGCGCCGTCCGCCGCCTTGGCGGAGATCTTCTCCAGCATCGGGCCGAGGGACGCGTACGACTCCTTCGAGCCGCCGGGCATGATGCTCGGCCCGTGCAGCGCGCCCTCCTCACCGCCGGAGATGCCGGTGCCGACGAAGTGGATGCCCTGCTCGCGCAGCTCCCGCTCCCGGCGCCGGGTGTCCGCGAAGTGCGCGTTGCCCCCGTCGATGATCATGTCGCCGGGCTCCAGCAGCGGGGCGAACTCCGCGATCACCGCGTCCGTCGGATCACCGGCCTTCACCATGATCATCAGGCGGCGCGGGCGCTCCAGCGCCGCCACGAAGTCCTTGGCGGACTCGGTGGCGATGAAGTCGCCCTCATGCCCGAACTCCTCCACCAGCGCCTGGGTCCGCGACACCGTACGGTTGTGCACCGCGACCGTGTAGCCGTTGCGCGCGAAGTTCCGGGCCAGGTTGCGGCCCATGACCGCGAGGCCCGTGACGCCGATCTGCGCTGAAGTGCTCATACCGCCTGCTCCCTAGCTGCCTCGTGACTACGGCTCCGTAGGTACGGGTCCTCGCCCATCCTGACGTGCCGCTCCGGCGAGCGCACATCCGACCCGCCAGGCTTGTGTACGTGTCGAGGAGCCCTTCAGCCTCAGCCGTCCCGCAGGCTTCTTGCGATCACCGGCCCGTCTCCTCCCGTGCCGGGGGTTCGGGCCAAGCGAGGCCCGTTCCCGGCCACTTGGCGGCCGGGGGAGGCCGAATTTCCGTCTTGTCATGGCCTGTTCGTGGCGCTTACTTTTGCCCCTCCTGACGCATGCCGAGGGGATTCGGACATGGCCGTACGCGGCCGGCACCGCCGGTACCAGCCGAACAGGATCAACCGCGCCTCGCTGACGGTCACGGCGAGCGGCGCCGGCCTCGCGATCCCGCTGGTCGCCGCCGGCAGCGCCGACGCCGCCGACGCGGCCACCTGGAACAAGGTCGCCGCCTGCGAGTCCAGTGGCGACTGGAGCATCAACACCGGCAACGGCTACTACGGCGGACTCCAGTTCAGCCGGTCCACCTGGGAGGCGTACGGCGGCACCCGGTACGCACCGCGCGCGGACCTCGCCACCCGGGCGGAGCAGATCGCCGTCGCCGAGCGGGTCCTCGACGGGCAGGGGCCGGGCGCCTGGCCGGTGTGCTCGGTGCGGGCCGGTCTGACCCGGGGCGGCGAGAGCCCCGAGCCGCACACCGACGAGGCCGCGACCCGCTCCATGAGGAGCGGCCCGGTGCACGAGGTCGCGCCGCAGACCACCCCGCAGTCCCGCGCCGGCCGGGCCGAGATGTACACGGTGGTGCGCGGCGACACCCTCTCCGGCATCGCCGGCACGCACCACGTCCCGGGCGGGTGGCGGCGGCTCTACGCCGGCAACCGCGCCACCGTCGGCGACGACCCCGACCTGATCCTGCCGGGCCAGCGGCTCAGCCTGCGCACCACCGCCGCGCCCGGCCCGCGCGCCAAGGCCCCGGGGAAGAGGGCGACTTCGCAGCACTCGCACACGAAGCCGACCCACGAAAAACCGACCCATGAGAAGCCGGCCCAGGAGAAGCCGGCGACGCACCGGAGCTCGCCGGCCGGCCTCGCGATGGTCGCCCCGGTCCACGCGCCCATCGGCACCGGGTATCGCGTGGCCGGGCCCCACTGGTCGAAGGGCTACCACACCGGCGTCGACTTCCTGGTGCCGACCGGCACCGCCGTGAAGGCGGCGGCGCCCGGGCAGGTGGTGGCCGCCGGGTGGGGCGGCGCCTACGGTTACCAGGTGGTGATCCGGCACGCCGACGGCCGCTACACCCAGTACGGCCACCTGTCGGCGATCTCGGCGCGGGTCGGCCAGACCGTGGCCGCGGGCCGGCGCATCGGCCGCTCGGGGTCCACTGGAAACGTCACGGGCCCGCATCTGCACTTCGAGGTGCGGACGGGGCCCGGCTTCGGCACGGACATCGACCCGGTCGCCTGGCTGCGGGCCTCGGGCGTCACGATCTGACGCGCGTACGCCGCCGGTCCAGCACCGGCAGCGGTACGGCGACGCCCGCGGTGAGCGCGGTGTACGACGGCGGGAGCACGCGCTCGACGGGCGGTTCGGCGCCGCCGGTGTCCTCGGCGCTGTCGCCCGCGGCCGGGACGAGCAGGTCGCGCAGGTCCGGCGCGGCGAGGACCCCGTCGCCCTCGGCGCCTTCCGCGGCGCTCCGCGCGGCCGTCCGCGGCAACGGCACCCCGAGCGGCGCCGCACCGGCCGCCACCGGAGCCTCGTGCGCCGGCGCGGTGCGCTCGATCCGCTCCGTCGTCAGCATGATCAGGCCGCCCGCCGCCACCACACCGCAGCCCAGCGCGAGCGCGGTGCCCGTGGCTCCGTGGCGGAACGCCTCGCCGAACATCAGGATGCCGACCGCGGCGGCCAGCACCGGGTTGACCACGGTCAGGGTCGCGAGCGGGGCGGCGAGGCCGGCGCCCCGGTAGGAGGCCTGGGACAGCAGGACGCCGGCGACGGCGAACGCGCCGATCAGCGCGAGGGAGGTCGCGGCGCCCGGGCCGATGCCCGCGCTCCAGTCGACGGCGACGGTCTTGGTGAACACCGACGACATGCCGAACGCGATGCCGGAGGCGGTCGCGAGCAGCACGCCGCGCACCGCGGGGTGCCGGTGCGCGGCCCGGCCCGCGCACATCAGCGCCACGACCGCGACGCCGGTGACCAGCGCGACCGCCAGCCGCTGGGCCCCGTCGAGGGCGTGGTCGTCGGAGGAGCCGACCAGGGCGAGCAGTCCGGCGAGGCCCACCGTGGCCATCACGGCACCGCGCCACGCCGTCGCCCCGGCCCGGCGGCCGACGCACAGCGCCGCCAGGGGCAGTGCGAAGACGATGGTCAGCGCGCCGAGCGGCTGGACGATGCTGAGCGGGCCGTAGGCCAGCGCCACGACGTGCAGCACGCCCCCGAGGCCGTTGAGCGCCAGCGCGCCCCACCAGCCCGGCCGCCGCAGCGGCAGGTAGGCGCTGCCGCGAGAGGACACCGCGACCCGCTCCTGCACGATCGCGCCGCCCGCGTAGGCGAGGGCGGACACGAACGACAGGAGCACGGAGAGCGCCAGTGCGCTCATCTGCGTCTCCTCTGTGTGCGGCGGGGGCGCTGGGCCCCGCGCGGCGGACGGTCGGCGTGCATGAGCAAACACTCTGCCCGGCCGCGCTCTTCCCGTCGTCGTCCCTGAGCACGCCCTGCGTCCTACTCCCGATGGAGTACACGGGCCGCGTGATCATCCCCTGGGTGGGTGTCGCGGGGTGGAGACCCCGGGGAGCGGTCCACGATCGCCCCTGGTACCACTGTCCGACGTGGACCTCGATCCCGAACTCGCCGAGCTCCGCCCGCTGGGCGGCTTCTTCGTGCTGCGCACGGCCCCGCCCGCGGGCACAGCCGCCGGCGCACCGGACCTTGCACGACTGCCGACGCTCGCGGAGGCCTACGCGGACCCGGCGCTCGCACACGGCGCGCTGACGTCCCGCGTCGCGACGGTCGCGGCACGCCTGCGCACCCCGGAGCCGCGGGTCGCGGCGTCCATCGGCCATCAGGGGCTCGCCGCCCGCCTGTGGTCGGCCGCCCTCGGCTGCGCCGTGCTGTACGGGCGGCTGCCGGACCTGGACCCGCGTCTGCTGCGCTGGGACCCCGCCGCGTCCGCTCCGGAGGACCTGTGGCTCACCGCGGTCCGCCCGGGCCCCGGGGACGCGGCCGCCCTCGCGGACGCGGTGCTGCACGGGCATCTGCAACCCCTGGGGGAGACCCTGACAGCCCGCTACGGCATCGCGGCGGGCCTGCTGTGGGGCAACGCCGCATCCGCGCTCGCCGGCGCGGCGCGGGAGCTGGACCGCTGGGCCCGCGCCCACGGCCGCGGGGACGCGGCGGTGCGGGCCGGTGTCCTCGCCGGTGAACTCCTCGCCCATCCCCTGCTGCGCACCACCGGCACCCGTACCGGCACGGCCTTCCGCCGCCGCAGCTGCTGCCTGTACTACCGGGTGCCCGGCGGCGGGGTCTGCGGCGACTGCTGCTTCGCCCGGCCGCCGCGCTCTTCCCCGGGCGCCGCATCTGAGTGACCATGGGGGGACCTGCCGGCGAGACCAGGGGGTTGTCGGGTGCGAGTGGGACTGCTGACCCGGGAGTACCCCCCGGACGTGTACGGCGGCGCCGGTGTCCATGTGGAGTTCCTGGCACGCGAGTTGACCTCCCTGGTGGACCTGGAGGTGCACTGCTGGGGCGAGGGCCGCGGCGTCGGGGTCGTGCGCCACCGGCCCTGGTCCGCGCTCGACGGCTCCAACGACGCGCTGCGCACCTTCTCCGTCGACCTCTCGATCGCCGCCGCCCTGGAGGGCCGCGAACTCGTCCACTCCCACACCTGGTACGCCGGTCTCGCCGGGAACCTCGCCAAGCTGCTGTACGGCGTCCCGCACGTGGTCACCGCCCACTCCCTGGAGCCGCTGCGCCCCTGGAAGGCCGAGCAACTCGGCGGCGGATACGCCCTGTCGAGCTGGGCGGAGCGCACCGCGGTGGAGGGCGCCGACGCGGTGATCGCCGTCTCGGCCGCCATGCGCGCCGACATCCTCGCCTGCTACCCGGACCTCGATCCGGCCCGCGTGCACGTCGTGCACAACGGCATCGACACCCGCCTGTACCGGCCCGACCAGGGCACCGAGGCCCTCACCCGGCACGGCATCGACCCCACCCGCCCGTACGTGCTGTTCGTCGGCCGCATCACCCGGCAGAAGGGCGTGCCCCATCTGCTGCGCGCGGTCCGGGGGATCGAATCCGGCGTCCAGGTCGTGCTGTGCGCGGGCGCGCCCGACACCCCGGAGATCGACCGGGAGTTCCGGGAGCTGTTCGAGGAGCTGAGCCGGGACCGGGACGGCGTGTTCTGGATCCCGCAGATGCTGCCGCGCGCGGAGGTCGTCCAACTCCTCACCCGGGCGGCCGTGTTCGCCTGCCCCTCGGTGTACGAGCCGCTCGGCATCGTGAACCTGGAGGCGATGGCGTGCGGCACGCCGGTGGTGGCCTCCCGGGTGGGCGGGATCCCCGAGGTGGTGGCCGACGGCCGCACCGGGCTGCTGGTCGACGTGGGCGACGACCCCGGGGCCTTCGAGGCGGGCCTGGCCCGGGCGCTGGACACCGTCCTCGGCGACCCGGAGGCGGCCCGGCGGATGGGGGAGGCCGGACGGGCGCGCGCCGTCGGCGAGTTCGGCTGGGACGCGGTGGCCCGGCGCACCGCCGCCCTCTACGAGGACGTCCTCAAGCAGGCTTAGCCCGCGCTTGCGGGGGCAGCCATGGATCTACCAGGGTGAGGGGAGCGGCCATGCGTCGTGGTGGACCGTCGGTTCTCGGCATCGTGCTCGCCGGCGGCGAGGGCAAGCGCCTGATGCCGCTCACGGCCGACCGCGCCAAACCCGCGGTCACCTTCGGCGGCACCTACCGGCTCGTCGACTTCGTGCTGTCCAACCTGGTCAACGGCGACATCCTGCGGATCTGCGTGCTGACCCAGTACAAGTCGCACTCGCTGGACCGGCACATCACCACCACCTGGCGGATGTCCAGCCTGCTCGGCAACTACGTCACGCCGGTCCCGGCGCAGCAGCGGCTCGGTCCGCGCTGGTACCTCGGCAGCGCCGACGCGATCCTGCAGTCGCTGAACCTCGTGTACGACGAACAGCCCGAGTACGTGGCCGTGTTCGGCGCCGACCACGTGTACCGCATGGACCCGCGCCAGATGCTGCGGCAGCACATCGAGAGCGGCGCGGGTGTGACCGTGGCCGGCATCCGCGTGCCGCGCGCGGAGTCGTCCTCGTTCGGGGTGATCACGCCGGGCTCGGACGGCCTGACGGTGGAGCGCTTCCTGGAGAAGCCGCCCGACCCGCCGGGCCTGCCGGACGAACCGGAGAGCGTCTTCGCCTCCATGGGCAACTACGTCTTCACCACCAAGGCCCTCGTCGAGGCACTGCACCGGGACGCCGAGGACAGCCAGTCCGCGCACGACATGGGCGGTTCGATCCTGCCCCAGCTCACCGCCCGCGGCGAGGCGCAGCTGTACGACTTCGGCGACAACCACGTGCCCGGCGAGACCAGCCGCGACCAGGGCTACTGGCGGGACGTGGGCACCCTGGACGCCTACTACGAGGCCCACATGGACCTCATCGCCGAGCGGCCCGCCTTCAACCTCTACAACCGGCAGTGGCCCGTCTACACCCACTCGGGCCAGCTCTCCCCGGCCCGCTTCACCGCGGGCGGCATGGCGAGCGAGTCCATCATCAGCGCCGGCTGTCTGATCCGCGGTCAGGTCACGCGATCGGTCCTGTCCCCGGGCGTCCGTGTCGACCCGGGCGCGGTGGTCCAGGGCTCGGTGCTCCACGACAACGTCCGCATCGGCCGCGGCGCCGTGGTGCGCGGTGCCGTCCTGGACAAGAACGTGGAGGTGCCGCCCGGCGCCACGATCGGCGTCAACCCGGAGCGGGACGCCGAGCTGTACACGGTCTCCAAGGGCGGGGTCATCGCCCTGGGCAAGGGGCGGCGGGTGTCGTAGCGCCCGCCTGCCCGGCGCCGGGGCGCACCCCGCCGGCACCCGTGGCGCCACCCCGATGGAGCAAGCCATCGCACGCGCGTGCGGGCGCACCCGCCCGCGGCCGACCGGAGCGAGCCGGCGCCGGTGCGCACCGCCATGGCCGATCGTGCCGTAATCGCCCGTGGCCAGGGGGGAGTTCGGCGCGCGCTCCAGTGACCTTTGCCGTTCGGCTCGCGTTGCCCTGACGCGACGCGTTTCGCGTACCCCCTCTGGGATGCCCGGATTTGCGTCGCCCGCCCTTCACGATGCAGGCAACGATGTCGAACCTTCGGAGGTCACCCGACATGAGAGGGACCCGGTGCACGCGGCTGTGTGTGGCCGGGGTGATGGCAGCGTCCACGCTGATCGCCACCCCCGCCGCACGGGCCGCCGAGCGGACCGACGGCCACCTCACCGACCTGGTCAACCCCTTCATCGGGACCCAGAACGAGGGCAACACCTTCCCCGGCGCGGCCGTGCCCTTCGGCATGGTGCAGCTCTCCCCGGACACCGGGCACATGACCGGCTACGACTACGCGCAGAGCCGCATCCGCGGCTTCTCGCTGGTCCATCTCTCGGGCGTCGGCTGCCGCATCGGCGGCGACCTGCCGGTGCTGCCCACCACCGGCGACGTCACCCAGACGGACGCCGCCCAGTACGCGGCCGCCTTCTCGCACCAGGACGAGGGGGCGAGCCCCGGCTACTACCACGTCGGCCTCGCCTCCGGCATCCGCGCCGAGCTGACCGCCACCGAGCGCACCGGCGTGCAGCGCTACACCTTCCCCGCCACCGGCAAGGCCAACGTCCTGCTGAACGCGGCCCAGTCGCTGCACAAGCGGGTCAGCAGCACCGTCGAGATCCTCGACGACCGCACCGTGCGCACGGAGATCACCGGCCACGGCTTCTGCCGCGACACCGGCCCGTACACGGTCTACACGATCACCCGGTTCAGCCGGCCCTTCACCGCGTACGGCACCTGGGACGGCTCCACCGTCACCCCCGGCGCCCGCAGCGGGCCGGGCGGCGCCTACCTCCGGTTCGACACCACCAGGGACCGCACCGTCGAGGCGACCACCGCGCTGTCGTACGTCGACTCGCGCGGCGCCGCCACCAACCTGCGCGCGGAGGGCGGCCGGTCCTTCGACGCCGTACGCCGCCGTGCCCGGCAGCTGTGGGAGGCGAGGCTCGCCGACGTGCGTGTCCAGGGCGGCACGACCACGCTGCGCCGCACGTTCTACTCCTCGCTGTACCGGTCGTTCCTCGCGCCCAACATCGGCAGCGACGCCGACGGCCGCTACTTCGGCTGGGACCGCCGCACCCACTACGCCAAGGGCTTCACGTACTACCAGAACTGGTCCCTGTGGGACACCTACCGCACCCAGGCCCAGCTGCTCGCCCTGCTCGCGCCGCGCGAGGCCCGGGACATGGCCCGGTCGGTGGTGGCGATCGACGAGGACGGCGGCTGGCTGCCCAAGTGGGGCTACGGCCCGGTCGAGACGAATGTCATGAGCGGCGACCCGGTCACCCCCTTCCTGACCACCGCCTACCACATGGGCCTGCTGAAGGGCTTCGAGGAACGGGCCTACCGCGCGCTGAAGAAGAACGCCGACGGCGTGCCGCCCGCCGAGTACCCGGGCATCGGGCGGGAGGCCAACGCCGAGTACATCGCGCGGGGTTTCGCGCCGTTCGTCAAGGACCGCCCGCTCGCCAAGATGGGCGACTCCGACTACCACCACGGCGCCTCCGTCACCCTGGAGTACGCCCTCGCCGACGCCATGCTGGCCCAGATGGCCCGTGGGCTCGGGCACCCGGCCGACGCCGCACGGTACGCGGCCCGGTCGCGCGCCTACCGGAACATCTTCGACCCCAGCACCGGCTTCTTCCGCGCCCGCGACGCCTCCGGCGCGTTCACCGGCTCGGCCGACCCGGCGCTCGGCACCGGGTTCCACGAGGGCACCGCCTGGCAGTACCAGTGGCTCGTCCCGCAGGACCTGCCCGGCGTGGTGCGCCTCATCGGCGGCAAGCGCGCGGCCAACGACCGGCTGGACGCGTTCTTCGCCTACGACCGCCTGCTCGCCGACCCGGCGCGGACCGCCCGCGAGGTGTGGGTGCACGGCGACCCGTACGCCTACTACAACGCCGCCGTATACAACCCGATGAACGAGCCCGACCTCATCGCGCCCTACACCTATCTCTCCACCGGCCAGCCCTGGAAGACCACCGACGTGGTCCACGCGGCCCTGACCCTGTTCACCGACGGCCCCACCGGCATCACCGGCAACGACGACCTCGGCACGATGTCCGCCTGGAACGTGCTGTCGTCCATCGGGCTGTTCCCGATCCAGCCCGGCTACGACACCTGGGGCCTGTCCACCCCGCTCTTCGACCGGGTCGAGCTCACCCTGGACCGGCGCTACTGGCCCGGCGGCCGGCTGACCGTGACCGCGCCCGGCACCTCGGCGACCGAGCGCTACGTCCAGAGCGTGCGCGCCGACGGCAGGCCCCACGGGCGGACCTATCTGACGACGGGTGCGCTGCGCTCCCTGCGCTCGCTCGCGTTCACGGTCGGCCCGCGCCCGTCGGAGTGGGGTACGTCACCCCAGGCGGCGCCTCCGGTGCTGAAGTGACCTCAGGAGTCTCCTGAGTTCCGCCTCTTTCGGAGAGGCGGGCCTTCATCTGCTGTTAACTGAGCGTAGCCTGATCGTACTTGACCGTAATCGTCAATCAGGGATTGACTGCAGATCCATCCTTCGTCGACGCGCGAGGCAAGCCCTTGACTTCCGACCCGCTCGCTCCACTCGACCTGGCCTTCTGGAACATGGAGTCCGACCGCCACCCGATGCACCTGGGTGCGCTCGGCGTCTTCGGCGCGCACTCGCCCACCGCCGGGGCGCATGCCGCCGACCTGCTCGCCGCGCGTGCCGCCGCCGTTCCGGGGCTGCGCATGCGCATCCGCGACGTCTGGCAGCCGCTCGCCTTCGGCGGTGCCATCCGCGAGAGCGATCCGGACTTCGATCCGCTGAACCACGTACGGCTGCACGCCCCGACCGCCGACTTCCACGCGGCGGCCGGACGGCTGATGGAGCGCCCGCTGGAGCGCGGCCGCCCGCCGTGGGAGGCGCACGTGCTGCCCGGCGAGGACGGTGTCTCCTTCGCCGTGCTGTTCAAGTTCCACCACGCCCTCGCCGACGGGCTGCGCGCGCTGAAGCTCGCCGCCGGCGTCCTGGACCCGGTGGACCTGCCCCAGCGGCCGCCCCGCGCCGTCGAGCCGCCGCGCCGTCTGCTGCCGGACGTGCGCCGGCTGCCCGCGATGCTCCCGGGACTGTTCCGCGACGCGCTGTCCGACGTCGGCCGGGCCCTGGACATCGGCGCCTCCCTCGCCCTGTCCACCCTCCGCATGCGGCCCACCTCCGCGCTGACCTCCGCCCCCAGCGGCACCCGCCGCACCGCCGGGGTCGTCCTCGACATCGACGACGTGCACCGCGTGCGCAAGAACGTCGGCGGCACCGTGAACGATGTGCTCATCGCCGTCGTCGCGGGCGCGCTGCGCCGCTGGCTGGACGAGCGCGGCGACGGCAGCAAGGGCGTGGCGCCGCGCGCGCTCATCCCGGTCTCCCGGCGCCGTCCGCGCACCGCCCACCCACAGGGCAACCGGCTCTCCGGTTACCTGATACGGCTTCCGGTCGACGAGCCGGACGCGCTGGGGCGGCTCGGCGCGGTCCGCACGGCGATGATGCGCAACAAGGACGCGGGCTCCGACCGGGGCGCCGGTGCGGTGGCGCTGCTCGCGGACCACGTGCCGGCGATCGGGCACCGGCTCGGCGGCCCGCTGGTCGGCCAGGCCGCCCGGCTGTGGTTCGACATCCTCGTCACCAGCGTGCCGATGCCCGGGATCGGGCTGCGGCTCGGCGGCCACGAACTGACCGAGGTGTATCCGCTGGCCCCGCTCGCGCCGGGGCAGTCGCTGGCGGTCGCCATCTCGACCTACCGCGGCCGTGTGCACTACGGCCTGGTCGCCGACGCGCAGGCCGTGCCGGACCTGGACCGGTTCGCGCACGCGCTGCTGGCCGAGGTGGAGACACTGCTGGCCGTCTGCGACGTCTGAGCCCGGCCGCCCGCCGCAG
>NZ_JBLEBI010000259.1:0-7160 GCF_047340315.1 Streptomyces sp. AF1A | reverse complement strand
TTAGCTTGATCTCTAACGGTCGGCGTCGAATGGTGCCTCGAACTTGATCACTCGGTTCGGAAACCGCCTTACCTCAAAGCGGCCTTCGTCTGGGCGGCCGCCTCGCCCGGCTGCTGGTCGCGCGCTGTCTGGACGCCTGGGGCCACCCCTACGACAGCGAGGCCAACGAAATGCTGGCCTTGATCACCGCCGAGCTGTGCGCCAACGCCGTACGGTACGGCCGGGTCTCCGGACGGGACTTCCACGTACGGCTGACCACCGAGGCCGACGGTGCACTCCGCCCGGAGGTCTCGGGCACCTGCGGCGAACGCCGGCCCGCCGTCGTCCCTTCCGCGGACCCCGACGCCGCATCCGGCCGCGGCCTCCTCCTCTTCATCGCCCTCGCCGACGACTGGGGCGTCACCGACCGCCGTAGCGGCCCCGGCAAGACCGTCTGGGCGTCCGTGAGAACGCCCCAGGCCCCCGCCGGGTGAGCGCGTCGAATGGTCTGCGCCGTCCTGCGGGTCGAGCCGCGGTCAGCCGCGTCCTTCGTACCGGTAGTTGTCATAGTCCTTACCGCCCACCAGCACCGACGTGACGTACCTCGGAAGGCCGTCGGCGTCCCGCTCGACCTCCTGGGAGGTCTGCCGGGTGAAGCCCAGGGACACTCCGGGGATCACCGGGTACTCGGGCTGCGACGTGTCGACCGTCCACCCCCGCTCGGTCGCGCGCCGGAAGAGGTCCTCGGCGGGGGTGGCGAACACCTCGTCCCCGTCGAGCAGGACGCGGGTGCTGGACGTGCGCCCTTCGCAGGGCCACCACAACTCGATGGCGGTGACCTGGTCTCCGCCCTCGGCCAGAGCCTGCACACCGACGTGGTCGAGGGTCCAGGACGCCTTCGCCGAGTTCCGGCTCGGGCGGCGCAGCACGCGGGGCTCGCCCCAGTCGGAGGCCGCGGCGAGGGCCTCGTCGAGCGTCATGCCCAGCAGGATCGGCGCGACTCCGCGCGGCGGGTCGAGTACCAGATCCATCGCCTCCCCCTCACTCCCTCACGGTGGCGTCATTTCAGGATGTCGTAGTCTGTTGTTCTTCAGGCTGTCGATCATGTCCTTGATGTGGGTGTCGTACTTGTCGCCGTACAGCTCACGGATCTGGTCGATGTCCATCTTCATGGCCAGGTCCCAGCGCCCGGCGTCGATCAGCACCCGCTGCTTCGCGCGCCACTCCTCGTTTTCTTTGCTGGAACCCGTGCTGGTCAGCTCTCGGTGATCCGACGCGTCCATGCGGATGGCCGGTCCCATGCCGGCGCCGCCGTTCTTGGTCGTGCGGAAGCCGGGCACGTCCAGGTGGGCGTATGACGCCTTCGCCGGGCTGTGGTTGATCTCCTGGTCGACGGGGTTGACCCGCTCCCCACGGTCGTTCAGGAGGTTCGCGGGCTTCAGGCCGCTGTACCAACCGCCGTTCTCCGTACACCCCTTGGCGATCAGGCCCTCGGGGTCCATCCGGGTGCGCGGGTTGGTGACGTACGCGACCGGGCTGGGCGCCGGTCCCAGGCCCAGGGGGTCGGGGCTGGTGTAGCGCGCCGTGTCCGGGTCGTAGTGGCGCTGGTAGTTGTAGTAGAAGCCGGTCTCGGGGCCGTCGTACCGGCCGGGCAGGCGCAGCGGGGTGTACGCCGCCGTCACTGCGCCCGACAGCGACGACAGCCGCACCGCTCCGGCAGAGACCGACGCGTTAGCGCTTGCCTCACGCCTCCTCTTTCTCCCTCCACCTGGGCGGCACCGTGCCCCGGCCCCCGGCCGGTGCGCGGTCGGTGTGGTTGCGTTGTGTCGGTGACCGGGGCGGCGGGGCCGGCCGGTGGTTGGGTGTGAGGTGGGGTGTGTGGGGGTGGTTTAGCGGAGGCGGTGTGTTTTGACTCCGTCGGCTTCGAAGTCGTAGATCGTGTGGTTGATGCGCAGGCCGTCGACGGCGCCGATCCAGGTGTGGTCGCGTCCTTTGCTGATGGCGATGGTGTAGAGGGTGGGTTGTGTGCCGCCGTCGTTGAGTGCCTTCTTCAGTTGTTCGAAGGTGCAGGTGGTGGTTTGGTTGCAGCCGGTTGTGGTGCCTGCGTTGCCGGTGAGGTACCACGTGCCGGTCGTGGTGGCGTCGAGGTACGGGCTCCAGCGGTCTGTCACGGGGGAGGCTGGGGGCTGCCAGACCATGGAGGAGTAGGTGGTGGTGGGTGATTCGGTGAGGTTGGGGTTGATTTCGAAGGTGATGTTCGGCATGTTTTCCTGGCCGCCGTAGGTGATGTTCTCGCCGGTCTGGAAAACGTGGAATCCGACCTGGTCGAGTGCCAGGACGGGGGCGCCGTAGAAGTCGATCTCGTTGCCGAAGGCGGCTTTCTCGCCGGGTGCGGTGAGGGAGGTGGCGTGGTCGGCGACCTCGATTCCGAGGCTGCCTTGTCCGTACGGTGGCCGCGCGGCCAACCCTTGTACGCCGAACGAGCCGAACGGACCGTTTCTCAGTGCGGCGACGGGGGAGCCGATCGTGTTGCGGGTGATGACGCCCCAGTGGTCGAAGCTCTTTTGGGGGGCGTGGGTGAGGGCGGATGCTGATTGGGGGAGGGCGGAGGCGGCGATTGCGGCCAGCGCGGTGATTCCGAGCTTCGCCGTTCGCTTCGCACGGAGGCGAGCGTTCACGCTCAGTCCTTTCGTCGTCAGTACAAGGACAGGACGGGCACCCCGCGCCTGCCCTGCGTTGCGCACGCCACGGTAAGGAGTGGCGGGGCGCGCGTGTACTCGACGCACTTGTGATATCGGATGATTAGTTCCGATGGCGCAGCGCGGGGCTGGTCGTTTCCTGCCTGATTCGCCGTTCGATGTCCAGCGGTGGGGCCCCGGTTGCGGCGGGAGAGGCGCCGGTGGCTGGGGTCGGCCGCGGGCCCTGTCCTCGGCGGCTGGGCTGTGTCGCGGGCCGGCCGCTCCTGGCGCCAGAAATCCGGTTCGTCTGCGGCGTCTGACGCAGCCCGCCGGTTGGATTCCCGGCCCTGCCGTCCCTGGCGGGGGAGCCGGTTCGCCTGCGGCGTCTGGCTGCGCCCCTCCTGCTTGGGTTCCTGGTCTGGGCCGGGTGGGATGTGGGGGCTGTGTCGTCACCGGGTGGGCCTGAGGTGCTGTCGGCCTGGCGCCCTGTCCAGGAGCTTGGGCGGCGTCGGTGGGGTGGCGCGGTGGGGGGTTTCCCCGGCACCGCCACCGGCACAGGGGCACCCGCGCCGGGGTGCCGGTGCGGGTGCGTGGGGTGTGGGTGGGGCAGGTTGCGGGCGGGTGCGGGGCCGGTGGGCCGTCTTCGGTGTGCTCGCGTGGGTCGCGCGGTTCGGCTGCGGAGTGTGGGCGGGGCGCATCCGCGGGCGGGCGGTGGTTCAGGGGCCGGCGCGGGATGGTGTCTGCTGGGCGAGGTTGAGGGGTGCGGACCTGCGGGTGCCGCGCTGCCCGGGGTCCTCGCCGGGTGTGGTGTTCTTCGGCGTTGGTCGGGTTCAGAAGGCTGTCGGCCGGTTGCGCCGGCTGAACCGTTCCGGGTTCGGTAGAGAGCTCGGCCTGCCCCGAGTTATGCGGAGTCGGGATACCTGATTTCACGCTACAGGTTCTGCACGCAGTTCGTACTCCACTGGGCTGAGCATGCCCAGAGCGGAGTGCCTGCGCTGTCGGTTGTGGAAGATCTCCAGGTACTCGAAGAGTGCGGTGGACAATTCCAGCCGGGTGCGCCACCGCTTCCGGTCGAGCAGCTCGACCTGGACCCGTGCCCAGAAGGACTCCATCATCGCGTTGTCCACGCAGTCGCCGATAGATCCCATGGAGGGCAGCAGGCCGGTGGCCCGGGCGCGTTCTGTGAAGGCCCAGGAGCTGAACTGGACCCCGTGGTCGGAGTGGATGATCGTGCCGCCCGGCTGTGGACGACGGTTGCCGATGGCCATGCTCAGCGCGTTGGTGGTCAGGGCCGCGGTGGGCGAGGCGTCGATGGACCAGCCGACCACCCTGCGGGAGAAGGTGTCGAGGACCACCGCGCAGTACACCTTGCCTTCCATCGTGGGGTGTTCAGTGATGTCGGTGACCCACAGCCGGTCGCGGGCGTGCCGGGTGAAGTTGCGTTCCACCAGGTCGGCGGCCGAGGGTGTTTGCCGTATGCGGCGGGGGCGACGGCTGCCGGGCAGGCCCTGCAGGCCGGCCCGTTGCATCAGCAGTTCTACGGTGCCGTGGCTGACGCGGATACCTAATCCGAGGTCGAGTTCGGCATGGATGCGGCGGAAGCCGTAGGTGCCGCGGGAGGCGGTGTGGATACCGACGATGGCATCGGTCAGCCATGCATGCCGCACCGTGCGGGCCGAGGGTGGCCGATCGCGCCAGGCGTAGTAGCCCGACTCCGCCACGTGCAGCGCTCGACAGGCCCGCTGCACTGAATGCCCCTCGCCGGCCATCACTCGGATGGCCTCGAACCGCCTTTTGGGGAGGCGGTCTCCCCGAGGAGCTCGGATGCCCGCCGGTGAATGGCCAGCTCTGCCTCGAGCTCTGCGATCCGCTTGCGTGCTGCTGTCAGTTCGGCCTGATCATGGCTTGGGACACCGGGCATCTGCCCGGTGTCGATCAGATTCTGGTGGCGCCAGACATAGATGGTCTGCTCGCTGATCCCGAGGAGCGTGGCCACCTCGGCGATCTTCCGGCCGGAGGCGACCAGATCGAGGACACGGCGGCGGAACTCGGGCGGATAGCTGCGGGGCATAACGGGCCTCCGAAGGCTGACGGATAGTCAATTCTCCAGCAACCCGGCCCCATTGAACCCGGAGCATACCATCTCTACCGAACCCGGAACGGTTCAGTGTTCACTTGGAGTGGGTGTGGTGGCTGGGTTTGGGGCGGGCATTTTGAGGGTTTTGGTGGGGGGTTGGGCGGGGGTTGGGGGTGCCGTCTGCGTGTCGTCTTGTGGTGTGTGGTGTGTGGGGTGCGGAAACGTTTCGTTGGGGTGTGTGTTTGGTGTGGTGGGAGAAATGGTTTCATCGCATTGGGTTAGGCCATCTGGGTGTTCGCTGTTGGACAAGTGTTGCCGCCATATGCCAGTGCGGTGGATAACAGGGGCATCCAACGGTGGGCCCGTCCTCTCCGGTGGAGTGGTGGTCCGTCGTCACCGGGCCGGTTTCGTGCCGGTGGTTGTCCGGCGGTCTGCCACGATGGGCACTCCGCGAGAGGGGTTGGATCCGTCAGCCGGCGTCGGCCGGCGCCGGCTGACGTGTACTGTCCCCGCCGGCACGGAAAAGGGGGGGTGTGGGGCGGGAGGGGTATGGCCGTGCCGGTGGGATGTTCTGCGGGTGCGCAAGGTGGTGGTCGCGCACCGGTGGCGGGGTGTGCGGGCCGGCATCGGCACCGCGTGCGGGGCGGCGTGCGGGTCGGTATCGGGCCGCGTGCGGGGTGGCGTGTCGGGGGGGTGGGTGTGGGGGGGTTATGTGTGGTGTGTGTGGGTTTGTGGGTTGGTGGGGTTGTTTTGGGGTGGGTGTGGTGTGTGTGGTTGGGTGGCGTGGAGGATGGTGTGGGCGACGAGTTCGGCTGCGTCGAGCATGGGGATGTGTCCGCAGCCGGGCAGGGGTACGAGGTGGGCGTGGGGGATCATGGTGTGGGCGCGGGTGGCTTGGTGGGGTGGCAGGAGTCGGTCGTGGGTGCCCCAGGCGATGGTGACGGGTATGTCGGGGATGTTGCCTGTGAACAGGTGTGGTGCGCGTCCGGCTTGTAGGGAGGCTTTGATGGCGGGGGTGTGTTGCAGGGTGCGCAGGGTTGCGGCGGCTATGTGTGGGGGGCATTTTTCGGGGCGGCCGTAGAGGGTGCCGGTCAGGACGGCGCGGGCGGGTGGGGTGGCGAGTACGGCTTCGAGTGCGGTGTCGGGCAGCAGGCGTACGCCGTAGTGGGCGGCGTGCAGCAGGGCGTAGGTGCGGCGGCGTTCGGCTCGGGTCCAGAAGCCGGCTGGTGCCAGGGCGGTGACGGTCTTTGCGATGCCGCTTTGTCCTGCTCGCAGGGCGAGCAGTCCGCCCAGTGAGTGGCCTGCCACGTGGGGCTGTTCGATTTTCAGGGCTTTGAATATCGCGTCCAGCCAGGCTGTGGCCGTTTCCGGGTTGCGGGGGATGCGGGGGTCGGGGTCGGGGGACTGCCCGAAGCCGGGCAGGTCGATCGTGATGATCTCTCGGTGGGTGCTGAGCAGGGGGACGATGGCGTCCCAGCTTTTTCGGTGGTATCCCAGGCCGTGCAGCAGGACGACCGGTTCTCCGTGGCCGTGGCGTTCGTATGCCACTGTCACCGGGCCCAGGTTTTGGGTGGGGGCGTGCACGAACCGTGCCGGGTGTGGTTCGGGCCGGGTGCGTGCCTGCGGGTGCTGGGTGCTGGTGGTGGTTTTGGGTCTCGAACGGTGCGGGTGTGCCGCCGTGTTGGCGGCGCGGTGGCCGCGGCGTTCGGCTGCTGCCCGAAGGGAAGGTATCCAGGCCATGGTTGTGCACCTCGCGGATCGTGCGGGCTGAGTGTCGTCATCGGGCCGGCACCGTCCCCGCAGTGCCGCACCTGCACAGCACACGGGTGTCGTCTCCAGGCGTGCCGGGGTGGAGGGGTGTGTGTGCCGGGGTGTGCGTGTGCCGGCCGGTGCCGGCCGGCCCCATGGAGCGGCCGGCTGTTCGTCCTCGCCCCTCGAGGTCCTCGCCGGTGGTCCCTGCCAGGTTCTCGCCGGTGGTCCCTGCCAGGTCCCCGCCAGGTTCTCGCCGGTGGTCCCTGCCAGGTCCCCGCCAGGTTCTCGCCGGTGGTCCCTGCCAGGTCCCCGCCAGGTTCTCGCCGGTGGTCCCTGCCAGGTCCCCGCCAGGTTCTCGTCGGTGGTCCCTGCCAGGTCCCCGCCAGGTTCTCGTCGGTGGTCCCTGCCAGGTCCCCGCCAGGTTCTCGTCGGTGGTCCCTGCCAGGTCCCCGCCAGGTTCTCGCCGGTGGTCCCTGCCAGGTTCTCGTCGGTGGTCCCTGCGAGGTCCCTGCGAGGTTCTCGCCGGTGGTCCCTGCGAGGTTCTCGCCGGTGGTCCCTGCGAGGTTCTCGCCGGTGGTCCCTGCGAGGTTCTCGCCGGTGGTCCCTGCGAGGTTCTCGTCGGTGGTCCCTGCGAGGTTCTCGTCGGTGGTCCCCGTGAGGCTCTTGCGAGGTCC
>NZ_JBLEBI010000258.1:0-7162 GCF_047340315.1 Streptomyces sp. AF1A | reverse complement strand
CCGTACGACCCGTTCGGCGGCGCGACCGTCGTCCCACGGGCAGAACCGCTCCCGGAACGCGGCCCGCAGCCGCGCGGCGCCGGAGCCGCGCCAGTGGCCGGAGGCGAAGACGTCGATCACCTCGTCCTCGCTGCGCGCGACCGCGCCCGGCGGGAACGCGCGCAGGTCGACGTAGGCGCCGCTGACGGCCTCGTACACCTCCCAGTCCCCGGTGTGCAGCACGATCGGCCGGTCCAGGCCCGCGTAGTCGAACAGGATCGGCGCGCAGTCGGTGAGCAGCGCGTCCGAGGCAAGGCACAGGGACTGCGCGTCCGGATGGCCGGAGACGTCGATGAGCCGGGTGTTCCCGGCGGGCGCGACGCCGTTGGCGCGGGCCAGGATCACGAAGCGCGCGTCGAGGCGGCGCAGGATCCGCTCCAGGTCCAGCGGCGGGCGCTGGGTACGGCGGTGGTCGCGGCGCGCGGGCGCGTACAGGATCGCCACCGCGCCCGCGGGGACGCCGAGGGACTCGCGCAGCCGGGCCACGTCCGCCGGCGTCGCCCGGTGGAAGACGTCGTTGCGGGGACAGCCGTACTCCAGCGTGGTGTAGCGGCCCGGGTGAACCCGCTCCCAGGTCAGGGTGGAGTGCCGGTTGCCGGACACGAGGTGGTCCCACTGGTCGACGTCCCGCAGCAGCCGAGCGACATCCGTGTCCCGGGCCGCCGCGGGGCGCTCCAGCAGATCGAGGCCCGCGTGCGCGAGGGGGGTGCCCGGCAGGGTCCGCACGACGACCTGCCCGGGCCGTTTGCGCAGCCCGCGGGCGAGGGCGGCGTCGCTCACCAGGAACGTGGCGCGGGCCAGCGCCGTCCAGTGGGCGAACGTCCCGGGGGCGATGCGGCGCGGGCCCGGCGGGACGGTGTGCCGGTGCCCGGGGCCGCAGATCCACGCGGTGCCGATGTGCGGGGCGAGTTGGCGGAAGGCCTCCTCCAGCGCGCCCGGGTCACCGCCGTGGCCCCCTTCCCCGTGGGCGGCGAACACCGCCCGGTCGGCGCGCAGCGGCAGGCACAGCTGGATCCGGTAGTGCAGCTGCAGCACGCCGGAGCGCACGGCGCGGGCCGGTTTCACCGCGAACGTCCCGGCGCGCCGGCGGGCGGCCGAGGCCAACTGGAGCGCCCGGAAGGTGCGGTGCATGCCGAAGCGGATCAGCACGTGCCGGCGCGGCAGCCGGGTGCCCGGCACGCGGTAGCGGCGGTAGTGCGTGCGGGCCCGGCGCAGGAACTCGCCGTGGCTGCCGCGCGGCAGCCTGCCCCGGCGGGTGAACACCACCGCGTAGTGGTCGATCATCCGGCGGAACAACGCGGGCCGCCAGCGCTCCAGTTCGGGCCGCTCGGCGAGGTGGGCGAACACCCGGTCGTACTGGTCGAAGAGGTCGAAGTGCTTGCGGCTGGTGGTGCCGAGGATGTTGCCCTGGCGGCGCTGCCGGTAGTGGACGCACACTCGGTCCAGGGTCGCGATCGACCCCGCCGCCATCAGCACCGGGAAGGTCCAGGGAGTGTCCTCGTAGTAGCCCGGCGGGAACCGGAACCCCTCCGCCTCGACGAACTCCCGCCGGTACGCCTTGTTCCAGGCGACCATCAGCACCCTGAACAGCCCCGGCCGGTCCTCGAGGCGGAACGGCGCGGGCCCCCGCTGGCTCAGCTCGGCCGCCAGGCGGTTGCGCCGCACCGAGCCGTCCCAGTAGGTGCGCGCGTAGTCGTACACCAGCACGTCCGGCTCGCCGGTCTCCTCGATCCGGTCGGCGATCGCGCGCAGCGCGTCCGGCGTGAGCGTGTCGTCGCTGTCCAGGAAGACGAGGTAGTCGCCGGTCGCCTCGGCCATGCCCGCGTTCCGGGCCCGGCCCAGCCCCTGGTTCTCGGCCAGGTGCACCGGCTTCACGCGGGCGTCCCGGGCCGCGTACTCGTCGATGATCGCGCCGCAGGCGTCCGGGGAGCAGTCGTCCACGGCGATCAGCTCGAGGTCCGGACAGGACTGGGACAGCACCGAGTCCAGACACTCGGAGAGGTACGCCTGGACCTGGTACGCGGGGACGATGACACTGAACCTGGGCACGGCACATCCATGGGTCGGTCGGCGCGGGCGTTCGGCCCGGGAACGGCCCATGGAGCGACTTGGTTACGGTTCGTACGTCGTACGGGGGACATCGGGTGACGGGAAGGGGGCGGGCCGCCCACGGCCCACCCCCGGAACTCCCGCTCCTTTGCGCCTACTTGGCTGTCCGGTTGATGGCTATTTGACCGCACCCGCCATGACGCCGGACACGAACTGCCGCTGGAACGCGAAGAACACGGCCAGCGGGATCACCATCGAGATGAACGCGCCGGGCGCCAGCACGTCGATGTTGTTGCCGAACTGCCGCACCTGTGTCTGCAGCGCCACCGTGATCGGCTGGGTGCCGGACTTGGTGAACACCAGCGCGACCAGCATGTCGTTCCACACCCACAGGAACTGGAAGATGCCGAGGCTCGCGATCGCGGGGCCGCCGAGCGGCATCACCACGCGGGCGAACAGCCGCAGTTCACCGGCGCCGTCGAGTCGGGCCGCCTCCAGGAGTTCCCTGGGGATCTCCGCGAAGAAGTTCCGCAGCAGGAACACCGCGAACGGCAGCCCGAAGCCGGTGTGGAACAGGACCACCCCGAGGATCGTCCCGAACAGGCCGATCCTGCCGAAGAGTTCGGCGATCGGGATCAGCGCCACCTGCACCGGCACCACCAACAGGCTCACCACGCCCAGGAACCACCAGTCCCGGCCCGGGAACTCCATCCACGCGAACGCGTAGCCCGCGAGGGAGCCGATGACGACGACCAGGACGGTCGCCGGGACCGTGATCAGCACCGTGTTCACCAGGGAGTTGGTGATGTCGCTGTTCTCCAGCAGCTTCTGGTAGCTGTCGAAGGTCAGCTGGGACGGCTTGCTGAACACCGTCCACCAGCCGCTCGCACTCATGTCCTGAGGGGCGCGCAGCGAGGAGATGAGCAGACCGATGGTGGGCACCAGCCAGAACAGGCCCACGACGATCAGGAACACGCGGACCACGCCGCCGCTCAGCTTCTCCGCGATCCGGGAGCCGAGCGACTGCCGCGCCTTCACCGGGGTCCCGGCGGCTGCCACTTCTCCGATGCTTCCGGCGGTCGCCGTCATCGCCGCACCTCCCGCCGCAGCCTGCGGATGTTGAACAGCATCACCGGAATCACCAGCAGCAGCAGGAACACCGCGATCGCGCTCGCGACGCCGGGCCGGCCCTCCGCGAAGCCCTTGCGGTACAGCTCCAGGGCGAGCACGTTCGCGTCGTCCTGGGAGGAACCGGGGGCGATGATGTAGACGAGGTCGAACACTTTCAGCACGTTGATCATCAGCGTGACCACGACGACGGCGAGGACCGGCGCGAGCAGCGGCACGGTGACCTTGCGGAACACCTGCCACTCGGTGGCGCCGTCCACCCGCGCGGCCTCCAGCAGCTCCCGGGGCACGCCCGCGAGCCCGGCCGCGATCAGCACCATCGCGAAGCCCGCCCACATCCACACGTACGCCCCGATGATCGCCGGGGTGACCAGCGCCGGGCCGAGCCACTCGACGCCGTTGTACGGCTCCCGGAAGTTGCTCGCGGGCAGCCGCAGCCGCGCGCCGTCGGCCGACGCCGGCAGCGTGAAGGTGCCGTCCGCGGCCGCCTTGGTGGAGGCGACCACCTTGCCGTCCTTCACCGCCTCGATCCGCATCCCGGCATAGCCCAGCTCGGACGGGTCGGGCGCGCCGAGCCGTCCCACGCCCTTGCCGCGGGTGAAGTCCTGCCAGGTGGTGCCGGTGATCTTCCCCGGCTCCGGCCGGGCGGCGACGGCCTTCTTCGCGCCGTCCGGCATCTGGTCGGGGGCGACCCCGACGAGCGGCAGGGTGACGGGCTGCCCGGCGTGCACGGCGGCCTTGGTGACGAAGCCGCCCCCCTGGGCGGCGAGCGGCGACTCGCGGCCCGGGTGCGCCTTCGGGAACGCAGACGACTGCGCGAAGGTGTCGTGGACTCCCACCCACACCGCGTTCGCGACGCCCTTGTGCGGGTCCTGGTCGTAGACGAGACGGAAGATGATTCCGGCCGCCAGCATCGAGATCGCCATCGGCATGAAGACGACCAGCTTGAACGCCGTGCCCCAGCGCACCCGTTCGGTCAGCACCGCGAAGACCAGCCCGAGCGCGGTGGACACGGTGGGCGCGAAGACCACCCAGATGACGTTGTTCTTCAGCGCGGTGCGGATGCCGTCGTCGGTGAAGATGGCCTTGTAGTTGTCGATTCCGGCGAAGCCGTCGCCCGAGGCGTTGGAGAAGCTGCGGACGAGCGAGTACCCGATCGGGTAGACCACGAGCGCGCCGAGCAGCACCAGGGCGGGCAGCAGGAACAGCACTGCCACCGCCCGCCGGGTGCCGGTCACGCTCTTGCGGCCACGGGGTGCGGCGGGGCCCGGTGGGGCCCCGGCCGCCGCTGCCGGCGCCATCGCCGGGTCAGCTCCCGCTTCCGTACGCGGCCGCCGCGTCCTTCTCCAGCTTCGCCTGGGCGCCCGCGACGTCCGTGGGGTTCTTCAGGAAGTCCTGCAGGTCCTTCCACTCGCCCTTGCCCGGGGTGCCGCCGAACGCCTGCGGGGCCTGGTCGGACATGTCGAAGCGGAAGTCGTCGCCGGACGCGATCAGGGCCTTGGCGATCTTCTGCTGCACGGTGTTCGGGTACGCCGAGATCGGCACGTTCTTGTTCGGCGAGAGATAGCCGCCGAGCTTCGCCTGGATCGTCGCCGCGTCCGGGGAGGCGAGGAAGGTGACCAGGGCCTGCGCGGCCTTGGAGTCCTTCAGCACGACCGCCGCGTCACCGCCGGAGACCACCGGTGCGGTGGAGCCCACGGCCGGGAACGGGAACACCTTGGCGTCCGTGCCCACCTTCGCCTTGGTCTCACCGATGTTGACCTGCACGAAGTCGCCCTCGTACACCATCGCGGCCTTCGGCTGGTCGCCGCCGGTGAAGGTCTGGGTGACCGAGGCCGGGAACTCCGTCTGCAGCGCGCCGTTCGGGCCGCCCGCCACGTAGTCCTTCTTGCCCCAGATCTGCGCCAGCGTCGTCAGCGCCTGTTTCACCGACGGATCGGTCCACTTGATCTTGTGCTGGGCGAGCTGGTCGTACTTCTGCGGGCCCGCCTGGGACAGGTAGACGTTCTCGAACCAGTCGGTCAGCGGCCAGCCGTCCGCGCCCGCCACCGAGAACGGGGTGACACCGGAGTCGTACACCGCCTGCGCCGCGGTCAGCAGGTCCTTCCAGGTCGTGGGCTCCTTGGCGCCCGCGTTCTCGAAGACCTTGGTGTTGTACCAGATCAGCGACTTGTTGGCGGCCTTGTAATAGGCGCCGTACTGCTTGCCGTCGACCTTGCCGATGTCCTGCCAGCCCTGCGAGTAGTTCTGCTGCAGCTCCTTCTGGGCCTGAGGCCCGAGCGGCTTGGCCCAGCCCTTCTGCACGGCCTGCTTGATGGCGCCCGGTTGCGGCAGCAGCGCGACGTCCGGCGGCTGGCCGCCCGCGATCTTCGAACCGAGGAAGTTGATGATCGGGTCCTGCGCGGGCACGAAGGTGACCTTCGCGCCGGTGCGCTTGGTGAACTCGGCGAGGACCTGCTTGAAGTTCTTCTGCTCCTGGCCGGTCCAGACGGCGGCGATCTCCAGGCTCGCTCCGTTCAGCTTGGGCAGCGTGAGGGTGGAGCCGGTCGCGGTGGGGCTGCCGCTCTTGTCCCCGTTGTCGTTCTTGTCGTTGCCGCTGGAGCAGGCGGTGAGCGCGAGGGCCCCCGCGAGCAGTGCGGCGAGCGTGGTGACGGCCTTGGTCGTCCGGATGGTGCTGCTCTTGGTGCGCATCACTTCCCCGTTCGTCGTTCCTCGTTGAACGTCTTGAACGTCAGAAGACTGTCCCGTGCGCTCCGGTGTACGCCGGGCCACTCGGGGTGGGCAAGGGCGCCTACGGTGTCCAGCGGCTCATCGTGACCCGATGGTGACCGGGGTGGTATGCGTGTCCTTGCGGCTACAGCAGTGAGGGCACCTCCGCGGCCGCGACCTCCCGGGCGGCCCGCTCCACCGCGCTCGCCAACAGGGCAAGGTCCGTCGGGCCGTTGCCCAGCTCCCGGACGGGGCGGCGGGCCGGGGGATCGCCCATGCGCTGCCAGTCCAGCGGCACGACCGTGGGCCGCTGGGTCGCGGTCCGCGGGATCCGGCCCGTCACCCGGCCGCCCTGGAAGCCGACGGCCCGCCCGTCCGGGTACGCCAACCGCCCGCGGCCCGGCGCCGGTTCGTCCGGTCCGGGCGTGACCTCCTCCAGCGTGGCCCGCAGCCGGGCCCGGCGCACCGGTTCCGTCTCCGCCGTACGGCCCCCGGCGCCGGCCGCCGCCACCAGGTGCACCCCGAGCCGCTCGCCCTCCCGGGCCACCGCCTCCAGCGCCCGCATCACGGACCCGGCGGCGGGCCGGCCCGGCGCACCGAGCGCGGGGGAGACCAGCGCGTCGAGGTCGTCGACGACGACCACCAGCCGGGGCAACGGCGGCGCCGCCTCGGCGCGTTGCCGGGCCGCCGCGCCCGGGCGCAGCCGCAGGGTGGAGCTGGGCGGCGTGTCTATGTCACCGTTGGCGGGCGTGCGCTGGGCGACGATCCGGCCCGACACCTCACGCCCCGCGTGCCACTGCGCGAAGTCCGTGCGTCCGAGCAGCTCCGCCCGGCGCTTCAGCTCGGCGGTCAGCGACTGCGCGAACTCCCGCATGCGCACAGGGTCGTTGGCGACGAGGTGGGTGGTGACATGCGGTATGTCCGTGCACACGCGCAGCCCCTCGCCGCGCGCCGCGCCCGCGCCGGTCCCGTCCCGGCCGTCGATCAGCACCACGCCCAGCCGGTCCGGGCGCTCGGCCGCGGCCAGCGAGGCGACCACGGCCCGCAGCAGCTCGGTACGACCGCTGCCGGCGGGCCCCTCGATCAGCAGATGCGGCCCGTCGGCCACGAGGTCGGCCGTGACCGGCCCACGCGGCCCGGCGCCCAGGACCGCACGCGCCCGGCCGCCCAGGGACTCCGTGTCGTCGGCCGCGTCCGCCCAGCGCGCCATCAGTGACGCCGGGGTGGCCCGGAGATC
>NZ_JBLEBI010000257.1:0-7183 GCF_047340315.1 Streptomyces sp. AF1A | reverse complement strand
GAGGGCCGGCCCGGCGCGGGCTGAAGGGCCTGCCGGTGCCGACGATCATCGGCCACCGCGGTGCCGGCGGCTACCGGCCCGAGCACACCTTCGGCTCGTACGAACTGGCCCTGGACCTTGGTGCCGACGTGGTGGAGGCGGGCGACCTGGTGCCCACCAGGGACGGCCACCTCGTCGGCAGGCACGAGCCGGAGATCGGCGGCACCACGGACGTCGCCGCGCACCCCGAGTTCGCCGGCCGTCGGCGCCTTCCGGACGTACTTCGCGACGGGCATCGACGGCGTCTTCACCGACAACGCCGACACCGGCGTCCTCGCCCGCGCGGACTTCCTGGGCGAGTGAGTCCACGTCAACGCCCGTGACCGCGGCACTCGTTCGGGCCGAGTGTGCGCCGTCCCGGGAACCCGGACCCGGGGCGGCGCGTCGTTCCGCATATGACGCACGACCTGGTAGCCGCCCTGCACCCGCTGCTGACCGCGGAAGCCTCCGCCGAGGCACACGCCGCCGGAAGCGAGCCGGGCGACCTGGAACAGGCCGTCTGGCTGCGGCTGCTGGAGCGGCTGCAGACCCATGGGCCGCCGCCGGACCCGCACGGCTGGCTGCGCCGGGCCGTCCGCGCCGAGGCGCGCCGCAGCCGCCGCACCACCCGCCTGGAGCGGCCGTACGACGCCGAGCCGGCCGACGACCAGCGCCCCGGGCCCGAACAGCACGTCCTCACGGCCGCCCGGTACCGCGCACTGCGCGACGCGATCCGCCGGCTGCCCGGCCGCTGCCCCCGGCTCATCGAGGCGCTGCTCTCTCCCCGGGACCTCACCTACCGGGAGATCGCGGGGGAGTTGGGTATCTCACAGGGCAGTCTCGGCCCGGAACGTTCCAGATGTCTGGGATGTCTGCGGCGATTGCTCAACCCGGAGGTTGCTTCCCGTCCAGTGCGGGGATAGGAGTGAGGGACGACAGATGATCAGGTGAGCGGGAGGCATGCACACATGGGCATGAGCGTGACCATCTCGGCGGCGACCGAACAGGACGCGGAGCAGATCTTCCGGCTCCAGTACCTGTGCTTCCAGAGCGAGGCGGCGCTGTACGGCAACTACCGCATCGACCCGCTCGTCCAAACCCTGGACTCCGTCCGTCAGGAGGTCGCCGGCGACTGCGTGTTCGTCGCGCGGCTCGGCGACGAGGTGGTCGGCTCGGTGCGCGGCAAGGTGACCGAGGACGGCGCGGCCGCCATCGGCAAGCTCTGCGTCCACCCGCGGCTCCAGGGCCACGGCATCGGGGCGCGGCTGCTGCGCGCTGCCGAGGCGGCGCTCGCCCAGGAGCGGGGCGCCACCCGGTTCCGCCTGCACACCGGCCACCGCAGCGAGGGCAACCTCCGCCTCTACCGCAAGTCCGGCTACCAGACGGTGGGCCGGTCCACGGGCGCGGACGGCGTGGAGCTGATCATCCTGGAGAAGCCGGTGGGGACATACGCGGCTACCGCGTGACGCCGCCCCGCGCCCTGCGCAGCCAGTACAGGGCGGAGACCGGCAGCAGCACCGGGATGAAGACGTACCCCGCCCCGTAGTAGGACCACACGGTCGCGTCCGGGAACGCCGAGCGGTCGACCAGGGTCCAGGTACCGACGAGGAGCACACCCGCGAGCTCGGCGGCACAGCACACCAGTGCCGCCCTGCGGGCCGTCTCCCCGCCCCGGATCAGCGTGTACGTGATGAACCCGTACACCACGCCCGCCACCGCGGACAGCGCATAGGCGAGCGGCGCCCGGTCGAACTCCGTGGCGATCTGGAACACCGACCGCGACACCGCGCCGACCACCATCACGCCGTAGAACCAGACCAGGAGCATGCCCGGCCCGCTGATCAGCCGGGTCGGCTTCTCCTCCACCGCCGTCACCTCAGCCTCCCCAGATGTCGAAGAGCCGCACCTCGAGCACGGCCAGTACCACGCCGCCCGCCGCGACCGTCACCGAACCCCAGCGGGTCCGCTCGGCCAGCGACATGAACCCCGCCGCCGGAATGCACGCGAACGCGCCCAGCAGATACGCCACGAAGATCGTCGTCCCCTGGGCCGGCTTCTCGCCTCGCGCCAGCAGCACGATCCCGGCCACCAGTTGGACCACCGCCAGCAGCGCCACCACGGCCATGCCGATGAAGTGCCAGTCCTTGGTCGGCTGGTCGCGGTAGGCGGCCCAGCCGCACCAGGCGGCGAGCAGCAGCGCGGCGACCCCGGTCACCAGCGTCAGGACAGTGAGCATGCCGTGACCCTATTACGGCGGAAACGGGCCATCGTCGCCGACCCCGCCGTACACCGCCGCCACGCGGTGGGCGTCTCGCCCAGGGTCCTGGTCGGCGCGGACGACGTCACCCGCGGCGTCCGCCGCGGCACAACCGACCCCGAGCCCCGTCTGCTCGCCGCCCGCCGGCCGGGCGTCGACGCGGCCGGCTGCGTGGTCGTCGAGCACGCCCCCGCCGGACCGCGGCCGGGCCGCGAGGCCGGCATGGCGACCGTGGCGTTGGCCACAACCCACCGAGCGGAGGAACGGGACGCCGACCTGGTCGTCGCGAACCCGGCGGCCCTGTCCGCACTGGTCACCGACGCGGCAATGGCGATCTCCGTCCGCCGCCGAGGCCCGGGCCGTGCTGTCCACCGCTGTCCACGATGCGGACAGCGGTGACCGGTCAGGAGCGTACGTCTGGTTTACTGATCGCATGACCAGCACGAGCAGCCGCATCCCTGCGACCGAGGCGACCACGACGCCCGGTGCTCGTTGTATGTGTCCGTGTCGAATGTGCGCCTTCTAGAGGGCCCCTGCACCACCTGAGCCTCGCGCCCCGAAGCGAGAGCCGTGGCCTGCGCGACGTCCGAGTCCGGTCGTACGACTGAAGGCCGCCCCCGCGCACACGACGTTCTGCCCGGTTCCACCGCCACCGCGAGAACCGCGCCACGTCCCTGACCGAACGCACGAAACGCTCCGTGCCCGGGCACACCCACGCCCGCGCACTCGACAGTGACGGAAATCCAGTGATCACCACATCGGGCCTGACCAAGGTCTACCGCTCCCGCGGCCGCGAGGTCACCGCCCTCGACGGCGTCGATCTCCACGTCCGCGAAGGCGAGGTCTACGGCGTCATCGGCCAGTCCGGCGCCGGCAAGTCGTCCCTCATCCGCTGCGTCAACCTGCTGGAGCGCCCCACCTCCGGCACCGTGACCGTCGCCGGGCAGGACCTCACCGCCCTGGCCGGCCGCGGACCGCGCGCGGGAAGGGAACTGCGCCGGGCGCGCAGCCGGATCGGGATGGTCTTCCAGCACTTCAACCTGCTGTCCTCGCGCACCGTGCAGGACAACGTCGAGCTGCCGCTGGAGATCCTCGGCACGTCGGGCCGGGAACGCTCCCGCAAGGCGCTCGAACTCCTCGACCTCGTCGGCCTCGCCGACAAGGCCAGGGCCTACCCCGCCCAGCTCTCCGGCGGCCAGAAGCAGCGCGTCGGCATCGCCCGCGCCCTGGCCGGCGACCCCAAGGTGCTCCTGTCCGACGAGGCCACCAGCGCCCTCGACCCGGACACCACCCGCTCCATCCTCCAGCTGCTGCGTGACCTGAACCGGCAACTGGGCCTGACCGTCCTGCTCATCACCCACGAGATGGACGTCGTCAAGTCGGTCTGCGACTCCGCCGCCCTGATGCAGCGCGGCCGGATCGTGGAGTCCGGCACGGTCAGCGAGCTGCTCGCGACCCCGGGCTCCGAGCTGGCCGCCGCGCTGTTCCCGGTGGGCGGCGAGGCCTCCGGCGCCGAACGCACCGTCCTCGACGTCACCTTCCACGGCGAGGCCGCCACCCAGCCGGTCGTCTCCCAGCTCTCGCGCACCTACAACATCGACATCTCGATCCTCGGCGCGGCCATCGACACCGTCGGCGGCCTGCAGGTCGGCCGCATGCGCATCGAACTGCCCGGCCGCTACGAGGACAACGTGGTGCCCATCGGGTTCCTGCGCGAACAGGGGCTGCAGATCGACGTGGTGGGCCGGGAGGCCGTACTGGTGAAGGAAGGTGCCAAGTGACCTGGTCCGAGATGCAGCCGCTGCTGTTCGAGGCGTGTTCCGAGACGTTCCGGATGGTGCTCTGGTCCACCCTGATCGCCGTCGCCGCCGGCCTCCCGCTCGGCCTGCTGCTCGTCCTCACCGACCGGGGCGGCCTGGGACAGAACGTCGTCGCCAACAAGGTGATCGGCCAGGTGGTGAACGTCGGCCGGTCCATGCCGTTCATCATCCTGATGGTCGCCCTGATGAGCTTCACGCGCTGGGTCACCGGCACGACCATCGGTACGACCGCCGCGATCGTGCCGCTCGCCATCGGCGGCATCCCGTTCTTCGCCCGCCTGGTCGAGACGGCCGTCCGCGAAGTGGACCACGGCCTCGTGGAGGCCGTGCAGTCCATGGGCGGCAACACCTGGACGATCGTCCGCAAGGTGCTCGTCCCCGAGGCCCTGCCCTCGCTGATCGCCAGCACCACCACCACGATCATCGCCCTCATCGGCTACTCCGCCATGGCCGGCACGGTCGGCGGCGGCGGCCTCGGCGACCTCGCCGTCCGCTACGGCTACCAGCGCTTCGAGACCCAGCTGATGTGGATCACCGTCGGCATCCTCGCCGTCGTCATCTCCCTCATCCAGTTCGCCGGCGACCTCGCCGCCCGCTCCCTGCACAGCCGCGGCGGCCGCTCCGGCCCCGCGCCCAGGCTCCGCCTGCTCAAGGCCAAGGAGCCGGCCGCGGCCGACGTCGGCAAGGCCGCCTGAGCCCCCGAAGACTCCCCGTTCCCCGCACCCGGGCACACACGGGGTCGCACCACCCTTAAGGAAAGGCACTTTTCGTGCGTAACACCGCCAAGCTCACCACCGCCGTCCTCGCCGCCGGAGCCCTCGCCCTCGGGCTCACCGCCTGCGGCTCCGGCAGCTCCTCCGCCACCCACGACCACAGCGGCCCGCTGGTCGTCGCCGCGAGCCCGACCCCGCACGCCGAGATCCTGGACTTCGTCGAGAAGAACCTGGCGAAGAAGGCGGGTCTCGACCTGCAGGTCAAGGAGTTCACCGACTACATCACGCCCAACACGGCGACCGAGGACGGCTCGGTGGACGCCAACTACTTCCAGAACCAGCCGTACCTGGACGACTTCAACAAGAAGCGCGGCACCCACATCGTGCCCGTCGTCACGGTGCACCTGGAGCCGCTCGGCCTGTACTCCCACAAGGTCAAGAAGGCCGACGCCCTCAAGAGCGGTGCGACCATCGCCGTCCCGAACGACGCCGTCAACGAGGCCCGCGCCCTGAAACTGCTCGCCGACAACGGCCTCATCGCCCTCAAGCCCGGCGCCGGCAACGAGGCGACCCCGCAGGACATCACCAAGAACCCCAAGAAACTGAGGTTCAAGGAGGTCGAGGCGGCCCAGACCCCGCGCTCCCTGGACGACGTCGACGCGGCCGTCATCAACGGCAACTACGCCATCTCCGCGGGCCTGAAGCCCGCCCAGGACGCCGTCGTCCTGGAGTCCGCGAAGAACAACCCCTACGGCAACTTCCTCGCCGTGAAGAAGGGCAACGAGAACGATCCGCGGGTGAAGAAGCTCGCCAAGCTCCTCACCTCGCCCGAGGTGAAGAAGTTCATCGAGGACAAGTACCAGGGCTCGGTCATCCCGTCCTTCTGAGCCCCGCCCCCGGGTCACTCGCCGCCACGCACGGGGTCCGCGCCGTCACTTGGTGCGGACCCCGTCGTGCGGTTCAGTGGTTTCATGCTGCATGCTGGGCAGTTCAGCAGGCCCTGACGGTTTCCCGAAGCTACGGAGCGGCGCATGACTGGCACCTTCCCCAACATCTCCATCAGCACGGAGCGGTTGGTGCTGCGCCCCTTCGACGAGGACGACGTGCCCGCGCTGGCCGAGATGATGAACGACGAGCAGGTCGGCGCCTGGACCGGCGTGCCCCAGCCGTTCACCGGGACCGACGCGCGGCGCTGGATCGCCGAGGACGCGCCCGCCGCGCGGGCCACGGGCCGCGGCCTGGACCTCGCCGTGACCGAGTTCCTCACCCAGCGCCTGGTCGGCACCGTCCAGCTCACCCGGACCAACTGGCGCATCAGGTCCGCGGAGCTGTCGTACGTGATCGCGCCGTGGGCCCGCGGCGAGGGCTACGCCTCCGAGGCCGCCCTCGCCACCTCCCAATGGCTGCTGCGCGACCAGAAGTTCGAGCGCATCGAGATCCGCACGGCCGCCGACAACACCGCCGCCCAGCAGGTCGCCCAGAAGATCGGCTGCATCAGCGAGGGCGTCCTGCGCAACGCGTGCATAGTGCGCCACCGCGCCGAGGACGGCACGTGGACGGACGTGCGCACCGACTTCATCGTGTGGAGCCTGCTGCCCGAGGACCTGGAGGGCACGGACGAGGAACTCGCCGACACCGGCGGTTTCGCCGCGTACTCCGACTGGAACTGATCACCGGCGGGGCACCGCCGCCGCGCGTACGGCAGCTTCACCAGGTACCCTCACGGAGCCTGTCCAATGGCCCGTGCCCTTTGACGACCTGCGACAACCTGGAGACACACGACGATGGCCGACCGGGTCACGGTGATCGGCTGGGACGGCTCGCCGCTGACCGAAGCGGCACGCTCCGCCCTCGGCGCCGCCACGCTCGTGGCGGGCGCGGCCCACCACCTGGCGCTGCCCGAGATCCCGCCCGCCGCCGAACGCATCCGCCTCGGCAGCGTCGCGCTCGCCGCCCGCCGCATCGCCGCCCACCGCGGCACCGCGGTCGTGCTCGCCGACGGCGACCCCGGCTTCTTCGGTGTCGTACGCACCCTGCGCGCACCGGAGTTCGGCCTGGAGGTGGAGGTCGTCCCCGCCGTCTCCTCGGTGGCCGCCGCCTTCGCGCGGGCCGGCATGCCCTGGGACGACGCCCAGGTGGTGGTCGCCCACCCGCGCACCCTGCGCCGGGCCGTGAACGTCTGCCGCGCCCACACCAAGGTGGCCGTCCTCACCGCGCCGGGCGCCGGCCCCGCCGAGCTCGGGCTGCTGCTGGAGGGCATCCACCGGACCTTCGTCATCTGCGAGGAACTGGGCACCGAACGCGAGCAGGTCTCCGTCGTCACCTCGGACAAGGCCCCCGACCACACCTGGCGCGACCCCAACGTCGTCATCGTC
>NZ_JBLEBI010000256.1:0-7188 GCF_047340315.1 Streptomyces sp. AF1A | reverse complement strand
CGGCGCCGGCGGGCACGTCCTGCACCGGCAGCCAGTCGACCGCGTGCAGGGAGCGCTGGGCGGCGGTGGCCGTCGTGAGCGCGTCCGGGGCGAGGGGGCGGACGGTCAGCCCGCCGGCCGTGAGGACCGGGGCGCCGGCCGGGTCCCACGCCGTCAGGGCCACGGTGTCCTCGCCGCGGCGGCTGAGCCGGACGCGCAGGGCGGTGGCGCCGGTGGCGTGCAGCTGGACGCCGGACCAGCCGAAGGGCAGCACGACCTCGCGCTCGGGTTCGTCGGGGCCGCGCACGATCAGCGGGTGCAGGGCCGCGTCCAGCAGCGCCGGGTGCAGGGCGAACGCCGCCGCGTCCTTGTGCCGGTCGGCGCCCAGCGCGACCTCGGCGTACAGGTCGTCGCCGTCCCGCCAGGCGGACTTCAGGCCCCGGAAGGCCGGGCCGTAGAGGTACCCGGACGCGGCGAGCCGGTCGTAGGCGCCCTCGGTCGCGATCCGCTCGGCGCCCTGCGGCGGCCACACGGCGGGTGCGGACTCCTGCGGGGCGGCCGGGTCCGTGACGAGCCGGCCGCCGGCGTGGTACGTCCACTCGCCGTCCGGGTCGTCGTCGCGGCGCGCGTGGATGCCGACGGCACGGCCGCCCTCGGCGTCGGCGGCCGACACCGTGACCTGGATGCGGACCCCGCCGTCGTCCGGCACCACCAGCGGCGCGGCCAGGTCGAGTTCGTCCACGCCCGCGCAGCCCACCTGGTCCCCGGCCCGCACCAGCAGCTCCAGCAGGGCGGTGCCGGGCAGCAGCACCGTGCCGGACACGGCGTGGTCGGCGAGCCACGGGTGCGTGCGCAGGGACACCCGGCCGGTGAACAGCGTCGTACCGTCCTCGGCGTTCGCCACGGCGGCGCCCAGCAGCGGGTGGTCGACGGCCTCCAGGCCGAGGCCGGTGGCGTCACCGGCGGCGGCCGGGGCGTCGAGCCAGTAGGAGGCGTGCTGGAAGGCATAGGTGGGCAGGTCGCCCGGGGCGACGGCCGCCGCGGCGGGGCCGCCGGCGCCGAGGACGGCGCGCCAGTCGACCGGCGCGCCGTGGACGTGGGCGAGGGCCAGGGACCGGGTCAGCCGCACCGGGCCGCCGTCGTCGCGGCGCAGGGTCTCCAGGGTGACCGCCGGGACGTCCGCGGCCTCGGCGACCTCCTGCACGGCGGAGGTGAGCAGCGGGTGCGGGGTCGGTTCGACGAACACCCGGTAGCCGTCGGCCAGCAGCGCGCGGGTGGTGTCGGCGAAGCGGACCGTGGAGCGCAGGTTGCGGTACCAGTAGCCGGCGTCGAGGCCGGTCGTGTCGTACGCCCCGCCGGTGACCGTCGAGTAGAACGGGATCCGGGACGGGCGCGGCGCGACCGGCGCGAGCGCCGCCAGCAGCTCCTGCTCGATCGCCTCGACGTACGCGGAGTGCGAGGCGTAGTCGACCGGGATGCGGCGGGCCCGCACGCCGTCCGCCTCACACTGGGCGAGCAGCGCGTCGAGCACGTCGGGCGCGCCCGCGACCACGGTGGCCGCCGGGCTGCTGACGGAGGCGATCTCGACCCGCTCGGGGTGCCCGGCGAGCCGCTCGGCGACGGCGTCGGCGGGCAGCGCGACCGAGGCCATGGCGCCCGTGCCGGCCAGCCGGTCCCGGGTGATGAGGCTGCGCAGCGCGACGATCCGCACGGCGTCCTCCAGGCCGAGCGCCCCGCACACGTACGCGGCGGCGATCTCGCCCTGGGACTGCCCGATCACGGCGGCGGGCCGCACGCCCGCGGCCTGCCAGACCCCGGCGAGCGCGACCATCACCGCGAACAGGGCGGGCTGGACGACGTCGACACGCTCCAGCGGGGGCGCGCCGGCCGTGCCGCGCAGCACGTCGAGCAGCGACCAGTCGACGAACCGGGCCAGTTCCCGCTCGCATGCCTCGACGCAGGTGCGGAACACCGGTGAGGTGTCCAGGAGTTCGCGGGCCATGCCGGCCCACTGGGAGCCCTGGCCCGGGAAGACGAAGACGGTACGGCCGCCGGTGGCCTCGGCGCCGGTGGTGACGGCGTGCGGGCAGTCGTGGCCGTCGGCCAGGGCGCGCAGACCCGCCTCCAGCTCCTCACGGCAGGCACCGGTGGCCACACCCCGGTACGGCAGCGCGGCCCGGCCGGTCACCAGGGCATGACCCACCGCCCCCGGCTCCAGCTCCGGATGCGCCCGGGCGAACTCCAGCAGCCTGGCCGCCTGCGCCCGCAACGCCTCCTCACCACGCGCCGACACCGGCCACACCCACGGCACCGACCCCACCACCACCGGAGCCCCCTGCGCCACCTCCACCGGCACCTCCGGTGCCTGCGGTGCCTGCGGTGCCTCCTCCAGAATCACGTGCGCGTTCGTCCCGCTGATCCCGAACGACGACACCGCCGCCCGCCGCACCCGACCCGTCCGCGGCCATGCACGCGCCTCGGTCACCAACTCCACCGCACCCGCCGACCAGTCCACATGTCCACTGGGCTCGGCAACGTGCAGCGTCGGCGGAACCACACCCGCCCGCAGCGCCATCACCATCTTGATCACACCACCCACACCGGCGGCCGCCTGCGTGTGCCCGATGTTCGACTTCAACGACCCCAGCAGCAACGGCCGCTCCGCCGGACGGCCCTGACCGTACGTCTCGATCAACGCCTGCGCCTCGATCGGATCCCCCAGCGTCGTCCCCGTACCGTGTCCCTCCACGGCGTCGACGTCCTCGGGCGCGAGGCCCGCGTCGGCGAGGGCCTGTCGGATGACGCGCTCCTGGGCGGGGCCGCTGGGCGCGGTCAGCCCGTTGCTGGCGCCGTCCTGGTTGACCGCGCTGCCCCGGACGACGGCCAGCACCCGGTGCCCGCCCCGCACCGCGTCCGACAGCCGCTCGAGCACCAGCACCCCCACGCCCTCGCCCCAGCCGGTGCCGTCCGCGTCGGCGGAGTACGCCTTGCAGCGGCCGTCCGGTGCGAGGCCGCGCTGCCGGGAGAACTCCAGGAAGATCGTCGGGGACGGCATCACGGCCGCGCCGCCGGCCAGGGCGAGGGTGCACTCGCCGTGCCGCAGCGCGCGGACCGCCAGATCCAGGGCGACCAGGGAGGAGGAGCAGGCGGTGTCGACGGTGACCGCCGGGCCCTCCAGGCCGAGGGTGTAGGAGATCCGGCCGGAGGCGACGCTGGAGGAGCCGCCGGTGACGCCGTAGCCCTCGTACTCCTCGGGCAGCGGGCCGATGCGGGCGGTGTAGTCGTGGTACATCAGGCCGGTGAAGACGCCGGTGGCGCTGCCGCGCAGGGAGGTGGGGTCGATGCCGGCCCGCTCCAGCGCCTCCCAGCCCGTCTCCAGCAGCAGCCGCTGCTGCGGGTCCATCGCCGTCGCCTCACGCGGCGAGATCCCGAAGAACGCCGGATCGAACTCGGCCGCCGAGTGCAGGAAGGCGCCCTCACGCACATACGACTTCCCCGGCCGGCCCGGCTCCGGATCGTACAGACCCTCCAAATCCCAGCCCCGGTCCTGCGGGAAACCGCCCACCGCGTCCGTACCCGAGACGACCAACCGCCACAAGTCCTCCGGGGAGCGCACGTCACCCGGGAAACGGCAGCCCATGCCGACCACCGCGACGGGCTCGCGGTCGCGCTCCTCGCGCTCGCGCAGCCGCTGCCGGGTGGCGTGGAGGTCGGTCGTGACCTTCTTCAGATAGTCGCGGAGTTTGTCCTCGTGAGACATCCGGCCAACGCTCCTCATGAGATGCCGAGTTCGCTTTCGATGAACGTGAAGATTTCGTCGTCGGTGGCCGACTCCAGCTGCTCCAGGACCGCGTCCGGCTCCGGCCCGTCCGGCTCCGGGGAGCCGAGCGGTGCGGGTCCGGTGGGCGCCGCCGGCTCGGCGGGGGTCAGCCGGTCCAGGACCCGCTCGGCGACGGCGGCCGGGGTCGGGCAGTCGAAGAGCAGGGTGGTGGGCAGCCGCAGGCCGGTGGCCGCGTTCAGGCGGTTGCGCAGTTCGACCGAGGTGAGCGAGTCGAAGCCCAGCTTGGCGAAGGCCCGTTCGGGGTCGACGGCGTCGGGGCCGCCGTGGCCGAGGACCACCGCGGCGCACCGGCGGACCAGCTCCAGGACGGTGTTCCGGCGGCTCTCCGGGTCCAGGCCCCGCAGCCGCTCCGCGAGCCCGTCGGGCCCCTGACCGGCGTCCGCGGGAGAGCTCGCGGCCTGCTCGGCGCGGCGGACCGGGACGCGGACCAGGCCGCGCAGCATGGGCGGCACGGACTCGGCGTGGGCGCCGGTACGCAGGGCCGCGGTGTCGAGGGCGGCGGGCACGAGCAGCGGGGCGTCGCCCGCGAGCGCGGTGTCGAGCAGCCGCAGCGCCTCGGCGGAGGGCAGCGGGGCGACGCCCGCGCGGGCCATCCGCGCCAGGTCGGTGCCGGACAGGGCGCCGGTCATGCCGCTCGCCTGCTCCCACAGGCCCCAGGCGAGCGAGACGGCGGGCAGCCCTTCGGCCCGGCGCTGGTGGGCGAGGGCGTCCAGGAAGGCGTTGGCCGCCGCGTAGTTGGCCTGCCCGCCGAGGCCGAGGGTGCCGGCGACGGAGGAGAACAGCACGAACGCCGTCAGGCCGGCGCCCCGGGTGAGCCGGTGCAGCTGCCAGGCCGCGTCGGCCTTCGGCCGCAGCACCCGCTCCAGCGCGCCCGGGGTGAGCGCGGGCACGGTGGCGTCCTCCAGCAGTCCGGCGGCGTGCACGACGGCCGTGAGCGGGTGCGCGGGGTCGATCCCGTCGAGCGTGGCGCGCAGCGCCTCGGGGTCGGCCGCGTCGCAGGCCACGGCCCGCGCCCGCGCGCCCAGTCCGGCCAGCTCGGCCACCAGGTCCGGGGCGCCGGGCGCGGCCTCGCCCCGGCGGCTGGTCAGCACGAGGTGCCGTACGCCGTGTTCGGTGACCAGGTGCCGGGCGAGCAGCGCGCCCAGGGTGCCGGTGCCGCCGGTGATCAGGACGGTGCCGTCCGGGTCGAGCGGGCGGCGGGCCGGGTCGGCGGGGGGTGCGGCGTGCGTCAGGCGCGGTACGGCGGCGCCCCCGTCGCGCAGCACGAGCTGCGGTTCGGCGAGGGCGAGCCCGGTGGCCACCGCCCGGGGCAGCGCGGCCAGGGAGGCCTCGTCGGCGTCCAGGACGAGGCAGCGGCCGGGTGCCTCGGTCTGCACGGTCCGCAGCAGGCCCCACGCGGCGGCCTGGGCGAGCGCGGCGGAACGGTCCTTCGGGCCGGAGCCGGGCGAAGTGGCCGCCGCGGCCCCGGGGGTGAGCGCGCCGGTGGTGACGGCCACGAGCCGTGTGCCGGCCAGCCGTTCGTCGGCGAGGAACCGCTGGACCGTCTCCAGCAGCCACCGGGTGAGACCGTGGGCGGCCGTGACGGGGTCGGGGGCGTCGCCGCCGGCCAGCGGGACGAGCAGCAGCTCGGGCGGGGCGGCACCGGCGTCCAGGGCCCGGCCGAGGTCGGACAGGTCGGCGTAGGCCGTGGCGTGCGGCAGCGCGGGCACGGTGTACGGGCGGCCCAGGAGCGCCGCGGTGCCGGCGGGGTACGGCTCGGCGCCGAGCGGGACGGGCGTGAAGTCGACGGTGAACAGGGCGTCGGAGCGGTGCGCGAGTCCGGCCAGGCGGCGCGGGTCGACGGGCCGCATGACCAGTCCGTCGGCGCTGAGCACGGGCTGCCCGGCCGCGTCGGCGACGGACACCGCGACCGCTCCGTCGGCGGTGCGGGCGAGCCGGACCCGCAGGGTGCCGGCGCCGAGGGCGTGCAGCCGCACCCCGTGCCAGGCGAACGGCAGCAGGGGCCCGGTCCCGCTCCCGGCGTCGGCCCCGGGCAGCAGGCCGATGGCGTGCAGGGCGGCGTCGAGGGCGGCCGGGTGGATGCCGAAGCCGTCGCCGGCCGGGGCCGGGGCGTCGAGCGCGACCTCGGCGAAGACCTCCTCGCCGCGCGTGTCCAGGCGGCCCGCAGGCCCTGGAAGGCGGGCCCGTACTCGTAGCCCTGGGCGAGCAGGGCGGCGTAGCGGTCGGAGAGGTCGAGCGGGGTGGCGTCCTCGGGGGGCCAGACCCCGCCGTCCGGCCGTGCGGGCGGCGCCGCGGCCAGCCGGCCCTCGGCGTGCCGGGTCCACGGCCGGCCGGTGCCCTCGGCGGACGGCTCCGGGCGGGAGTGCACCGACACCGGGCGGCGTCCCTCGCGGTCCGCGTCCCCGACCAGCACCTGCAGCTGCACCGGCGTGTCCCGGTCGAGCACCAGCGGCGCGTGCAGGACGAGCTCCTCGACGGCGGGCAGGCCCACGGACGCCCCGGCGTGCAGGGCGAGGTCCACGAAGGCGGTGCCGGGCAGCAGGACCGTGCCGAGCACGGCGTGGTCCCGCAGCCAGCGGTGCTCGCGGGGCAGGATCCGGCCGGTGAACACGGCCGGGCCGCCGTCGGCCAGGTCCACGCGGGCGCTCAGGAAGGGGTGCCCGGCCCGCTCCACGCCGAGGTCGCTCGGGGCGGTGCCGCGCCGGGTGGGCGTCAGCCAGTACGGGGTGGACTCGAAGGCGTACGTCGGCAGGTCCACCGGTCGCGGGCGGCGGCCCGCGTACAGCGCGGTCCAGTCGAGGGCGCAGCCGCGCACCCAGGCCTCGGCGGCCGATGCGGCGAACCGGCGCGGCCCGCCGTCGTCCCGGCGCAGCGAGCCGACCGCGAACAGCGGCTCGGTCCCGGTCGCCGCCTCCACCGTCTCCTGGATGCCGGTCGCCAGCACGGGGTGCGCGGCGGCCTCCACGAAGCAGCGGTGCCCCTCGGCGGCGAGCAGCCGCACGGTCTCGTCCAGGCGGACGGTGCCGCGCAGGTTGCGGTACCAGTAGGCGGCGTCGAGCGGTTCGCCGTCGATGCGGCGGGCCAGCAGCGTGGAGTAGAACGGGACCTGGGGGGCGCGGGGGGTGATCGGTGCGAGCGCGGCCAGCACCTCGTCCTCGATCTCCTCGACGTAGACGGAGTGCGAGGCGTAGTCCACCGGGATCAGCCGCGCGCGGACGCCGTCCGCCGCGCACCGGTCGACGAGTTCGGCGACGGCCTCGCGCGGCCCGGAGACGACGGTCAGCCCCGGGCTGTTGTACGCGGCGACGCCGACGCCGGCGCCGACGGCGGCGATGCGGCGCTCCGCCTCGGCGGCCGGGAGGGCGAGA
>NZ_JBLEBI010000255.1:0-7326 GCF_047340315.1 Streptomyces sp. AF1A | reverse complement strand
GTCCGGGGTGCGGACGGGGCCCTCCGTGGCGTGGCGACGCGGGGATCAGTGGTGGCCGTGGCCGCTCGTGATCTCCTTGTACTCGTCGACGGTCGGCTTCGGGATCTGGTTGTCCTCGCCGTAGTAGGCGTTGGACAGCTTCACCCGGAGCCTCTCGCCGGACTTCACCTTGCGCTCGACACCGTTCTCGTCGACCGTCGGGCCGATCTCGGCCGGCTGGTACTGCTCGTGCGCGGTGAGGGTGTGCAGCTGCTCCTGGCTGAGCGGCTCGTGCACCTCGATGAACTCGCCGTGCGGCAGGCGCTTGATGATGCCGGTCTCGCGGCCGTGCAGCACCTTCTCGCGGTCGCGGCGCTGCAGGCCGAGGCAGATCCGCTTGGTGACGAGGAACGCGATGACCGGGCCGACGAAGAACCCGATCCGGACGAACCAGGTGACCGCGTTGATCGACAGGTGGAAGTGCGTGGCCCACAGGTCGTTGCCGCCGCCGACCAGCAGAAGCAGGTACAGCGTCATCCACGCGGCACCGAGGGCGGTGCGGGTCGGAGCGTTGCGCGGGCGGTCCAGGATGTGGTGCTCGCGGTTGTCGCCGGTGACCCATGCCTCGATGAACGGGTAGACCCCGATCGCCGCCAGGACCAGCGGGAAGATGACCAGCGGGATGAACACGCCCAGGACGAGCGTGTGACCCAAGAAGTTGATCTCCCAGCCCGGCATGAAGCGGATCAGGCCCTCGGAGAAGCCCATGTACCAGTCGGGCTGGGCGCCGGTGGACACCTGGTCCGGACGGTAGGGGCCGATGGCCCAGATCGGGTTGATCTGCGCGACGGCCGCGATGACCGCGATGACGCCGAAGACCAGGAAGAAGAAGCCTCCGGCCTTGGCCGTGTAGACCGGCAGCAGCGGCATGCCGACGACGTTGTTGTTGCTCTTGCCGGGACCCGCGAACTGCGTGTGCTTGTGGTAGAAGACCAGGATCAGGTGGCCGACCAGCAGGCCGAGCATGATGCCCGGCAGCAGCAGGATGTGGATCGAGTAGAACCGGGCGACGAAGTCGTGGCCGGGGAACTGCCCGCCGAAGAGGAAGAACGACAGGTACGTGCCGACGATCGGCACCGACAGGATCGCGCCCTCCATGAAGCGGACACCGGTGCCGGAGAGCAGGTCGTCCGGGAGCGAGTAACCGGTGAAGCCGGTGAACAGGCCGAGGACGAACAGCAGGAAGCCGAACAGCCAGTTGACCTCACGCGGCTTGCGGAACGCGCCGGTGAAGAACACGCGCATCATGTGCACGAACATGCCGGCGATGAAGATCAGCGCGGCCCAGTGGTGGATCTGCCGCATCAGCAGACCACCGCGCACGTCGAAGGAGATGTGCAGGGTCGAGTTGAACGCCTCGGACATCAGCTGTCCCTGGAGCGGGACGTACGAGCCGTGGTACTCCACCTCGTTCATCGACGGGTGGAAGAACAGCGTCAGATAGACACCCGTCAGGATGATGATGATGAAGCTGTAGAGGCAGACCTCGCCCAACATGAACGACCAGTGGTCGGGGAAGATCTTGCGCATGTTGGACTTGGCCAGGGAGTAGATCCCGAGCCGGCCGTCGGCCCAGTCGGCGATACGCTCGCCGGCCGGCGCCTTCCCGCGAGAGCGGGGCGTTTCGTTCGCTGCAGTACTCATCCGCGCTCCCAGAATGCAGGACCGACGGGCTCCTCGAAGTCGCCGAGCGCCTGGAGGTAACCCTCACTGTCCACGCCGATGCGCAGCTGCGGCAGGGCGTGGCCGGCGGGGCCGAAGATCACTCGGGCACCGTCGGAGAGGTCGAAGGTGGACTGGTGGCACGGGCACAGCACGTGGTGCGTCTGCTGCTCGTACAGGGAGATCGGGCAGCCGACGTGGGTGCAGATCTTGGAGAAGGCGACGATGCCCTCGTGCGACCAGTCGAGCTCGCGCTTGTCCTTGATGTTGCCCGGCTGCAGCCGGACGATCATCAGGGCCGCCTTGGCGATCTCCGTCTGGAACTCCTCGTCCGTCTCCTCCAGGCCGTCCGGCTTGGCGAAGGTGAGGGAGCCGACGGCGACGTCCTCGGGACGCAGCGGCTGGTTGGTGTTCATGTTGACCAGGCGCTTGCCCTTGGCCCACAGGGTGTGCCGGAGCGAGGTGCCGGGCAGCGGGCCGAGGTCGCGCAGCAGCATGAGGCCGGAGAGCGGCACCAGGGCCAGCGCGCCGAACATCGTGTTGCGGATCAGCTTGCGGCGGCCGAGAGCCGACTCCTTCGCGCCCTGGCGGAAGTCGTCGTGGACCTTCGCGCGGACCTCGGGGGCGGCCTCGATCGGGTGGCGCTGGTCGGTGATCTCGACGTCGGACATCAGGGTGCGGGCCCAGTGGACCGCGCCCGCGCCGATGCAGAACAGCGCCGTGCCGAGGGTCAGGCCCAGCGCGAAGTTCAGCGCGCTGAGGTGCCCGATCGGGAACACGAAGATGCTCTTGTCGTGCGGGATCGTCACGTACGAGGCGATGAAGCCGATGGTGGCCAGCATCGACACCGTGAACAGCAGGGCGACGGTGCGCTCGGACCGCTTGGCGGCCCGCTCGTCGATGTCCTGGATGCGGTGCTCGTGGGGCGGCAGCCCCGGGTCGGCGAACGGGTTCTCCTCGTCCGCGATCCCCACCGCGCCGTGCGCGTGGTCCTGCTCTGCGGGCAGGTTCTCTTCTGGAATGTCTTGGCTACTCATGACTTCTTGGCCTTTGCGGTCCGAGCGGCGACCCAGACGGCGACGGCGATCATCGCGCCGAGGCCGAAGATCCAGGCGAACAGACCCTCACTGACCGGCCCGAGGCCGCCCAGCTCCAGACCGCCCGGGTTCGTCGTCTGGCTGCTGTCGACCGCGTGCAGGTACGCGATGATGTCCTTCTTGTTCTTCGAGGACAGCGTGGTGTCGGGGAAGGACGGCATGTTCTGCGGGCCCGTCAGCATGGCCTCGTAGATGTGCTTCGGGGCGACGCCCTCCAGCGTGGGCGCGTACTTGCCCTCGGTGAGGGCACCGCCCTTGCCGGTGAAGTTGTGGCACTGCGCGCAGTTGGTGCGGAACAGCTCGCCACCCTTGGCGATGTCCGCGCCGTCCGGGCTGTACTGGTCCTTCGTGGGCACGTTCGGGCCGGCGCCCAGCGACGCGATGTACGCGGCGAGCTGGTCGATCTGGGCCTGCGTGTACGAGGGCTTCTTGCGCGGGACCTGGGCGCCCTGCGAGGTCGCGGCCGGCATACGGCCGGTGCCGACCTGGAAGTCGACCGCCGCGGCGCCCACGCCGACGAGGCTCGGCCCGTCGGAGGAGCCCTGGCCACCGGTGCCGTGGCAGCTGGCGCAGCCGACCTCGTAGAGCTTCTTGCCCTCCTGGATGGTCAGGGACTGGGCGGAATCATCGGCCTGCGCCTTGCCCGCGGGTGCGAACGCGGCGTACAGCCCCCCAGTGGCCGCCAGCGCGAGGAGTAGGACGACGACCGCCGCCAGCGGATGGCGTCGTCGTGCGGAGAGCTTTTTCACGGATTACCCCGGTGTCAGGATCTTCTGCGTCGGTGCTTCTGGATGTGCGGGAGCCGGTCCCGCTACTTGATCAGGTAGATCGTGGCGAAGAGGCCGATCCAGACCACATCGACGAAGTGCCAGTAGTAGGACACGACAATGGCGGCGGTCGCCTGCTCGTGGGTGAACCTCTTGGCCATGTACGTACGGCCGAGGACCAGCAGGAAGGCGATGAGACCGCCCGTCACGTGCAGGCCGTGGAAGCCGGTGGTCAGGTAGAACACCGAGCCGTACGGGTCGGAGGACAGCGAGATGCCCTCGTCCCTCACCAGCGAGGTGTACTCGTAGATCTGACCGCCGATGAAGATCGCACCCATGATGAAGGTGAGGATGAACCAGCCACGGAGCTTCTTCACATCGCCCCGCTCGGCCGCGAACACGCCGAGCTGGCAGGTGAGCGAGGAGAGCACCAGGATCGTGGTGTTCGTCGCGGAGAAGGGCACATTGAGCGCGTCGGCCATGTGCTTCCAGTGAGCCGGTCCGGTGACCGACCGAAGGGTGAAGTACATCGCGAAGAGGGCCGCGAAGAACATCAGCTCGGAACTCAGCCAGATGATGGTTCCGACGCTGGTGAGGTTCGGCCGGTTGACCGACGGGTGCGCGTGCCCGGTTTCTACTGTCGTTGCTGTCGCCACGACCGACATTATGTCGGTCGCTTATCCCGCCCTCACTCCGGGGGGTGCCGTTCGGAGTGTTGCTGCCTTCCGAACCGGTGCTGACGTGGTGTTCAGGGGAGTAGCATCCGGCCGAACGGCCCCGCCCGTCCTGTCCGTACGACGCCGACGTCCCGGAGGAACAATGCAGCCGACCGCCACGGTGCTGGTCTACAGCGACGACTCCAACACCCGCGAGCAAGTACGGCTGGCCGCCGGGCGCCGGCCCGCTCCCGACGTGCCCCTGGTGGAGTTCGTGGAGTGCGCGACTCCCGGTGCGGTGCTGCGCGAACTGGACAAGGGGGGCATCGACGTGTGCGTCCTGGACGGCGAGGCCGTGCCCATGGGGGGCATGGGGGTGTGCCGGCAGATCAAGGACGAGGTGTTCAACTGCCCGCCGGTGCTGCTGCTCATCGGGCGGCCCCAGGACGCATGGCTGGCCACGTGGAGCCGCGCCGACGCGGCCGTGACGCTCCCGGTCGACCCGGTGGAGTTCGCCGCCTCCCTGGCCTCTCTGCTGCGCCGCAAGAGGCTGCTGAGCGCATAGCGGGCCGGGGCGCGGGGTCCCTGCGCGGCTGCCGGCCCGTACCGGCCCGCCGCGCGCCTCCCCGTGCCCCCGAGCCGCGCTCACACCGCCGTCGGCTGCAGTCGTACCGCGTCCGGGGAAGACTGGGCGTTCTGGGCGTCGTTCGTCAACGCGCTGCCCTCGCGCCACTTCTTCCAGTCGACGTTCCAGTCACCGAAGCCGTTGCCGAAGGGCTCCATCTGGTGGCCGCCCGAGTTGACGACGCTCACGATGTCGCCCGGGTGGATGTGGTTGTAGAACCACTCCGCGTTGGCCGTGCTCATCCCGGTGCAGCCGTGGCTGACGTTGGCGGAGCCCTGGGAGCCGACGGACCAGGGGGCGGCGTGGACGTACTCCCCCGACCAGGTCACCCGGGTGGCGTAGTAGACCGGCAGGTCGTAGGAGTCCGACGTGCCCTCGGAGATGCCGACGGTGACCCCGCGCATCCGCACGTAGTACTGCTTCTCCAGGACGACCTTGATGCCGTTGCGGGTGTCCCAGCCGGGCTTGCCGGTGGTGATCGGGATCACGTTGATCGACTTGCCGTTCAGGTAGTACGTCAGCTGGTGCGTCGCGGCGTCCGTGACGGCCTCGATCCGGTCCCCCGTGGTGATCTTCAGCGCCTTGGACGCGCCGCCCCACAGCCGGTCGCTGATCCGGACCCCGTCCAGGTTGCTGTGCGCCGTGATGGTGGCGTGGGCGGGCCAGTACTCCTTGGGCCGGTAGTGCAGCTCCTTGTCGCTCACCCAGTACCAGGAGCCCTGCACGGCCGGCACCGAGTCCACCCGCAGGCCGCGCTCCACGATGGCCCGCTGGGCCTTGTCCTTGACCGGCTGGTCGAGTTGGGCGGTGATGGGCTGCCCGACCCCGTACTGGCCCGCGTCCGGCCCGAACTTGACGGCCAGTCGCTTCTGGGCGGTCGGCTTGCTGGTGTCGAAGGCGAGGACCTTGCGGCCGGGCGCCCCGTCGTCGTCCTCGACGCTCACCGTGACCGTGTAGTGGGCGTTGGCGGCCAGCGGGGAGGTGCTGTGCCAGCGGCTGCCGTCGGCGGCGAGTTCGCCCGTCACATAGCGCCCTGTGGAGTCCCGGGCGGTGACGTCGGTGATGCGCCCCTCGTCCTTGACGGCGACTTCCAGGGGCTTGTCCGGGTCGGCCCGCTTTCCCGCCTCGGTGGGGCCGTTGAAGGAGATCATGTCCGCTGCGTCGTACGGCGTGGCGGACGTGGGGTCGCCGTCCGAACCGCAGGCGGTGACGGCCGCGCCGAGGGCGGTCACGAGCAGCGCACAGCTCACGACGGTGCGGGTCCGCGGAATGTGGTTCATACGATCACGCTATGAGATGGAGACCGTACCGGCGCGGTACGTAACTCGTACGAGGGAACGACACTCCCGCAAACGAAGGACACCGCCCCCTACCGCCGGGAAAGCCGGGAGCCCGGACCCTCCGTGACGAAGGGTCCGGGCTCCCGGTGCGCTCGCGCGCCGTTACTGGGTCACTGGGTCACTGGGTGCGGTTCTCACCGTGGTAGTACTCGAACACCCAGCCGAACAGGCCCAGCGCGATGATCGGGGCGGCGAAGTAGATCAGCCACCAGCCGACCGCGATGCTCAGGAAGGCGATCGCGCCGCCGGCCCCGAGCATGAGCGGCTGCCAGCTGTGCGGGCTGAAGAAGCCCAGCTCGCCCGCGTCGTCCGCGACGTCGGCCTCCTTGTTGTCCTGCGCACCCGCGTCGACCCGCCGGGCGGTGAAGCCCAGGTAGAAGCCGACCATGATGGACAGGCCGAAGGCCAGGAAGAGCGCCGTGGTACCGGCCGGCTCCTTCGACCACACGCCGTACACGGCGGCCATGATCAGGAAGAAGAGGCTCAGCCAGAGGAACAACCGGCCCTGGATCTTCACTTGCCGGCCTCCTTGCTGCCCGCGACGGCGGCGGTGCCATGACCGGCGTACTCGAGCTGCTCGAGCGCGACGATCTCGGGGTGGTGCAGGTCGAACGCCGGGGATTCACTGCGGATCCGCGGCAGGGTGAGGAAGTTGTGGCGGGGCGGCGGGCAGGAGGTCGCCCACTCCAGGGAGCGGCCGTAGCCCCACGGGTCGTCCACGTCGACCGGCTTGCCGTACTTGGCCGTCTTCCACACGTTGTAGAGGAACGGCAGGATCGACAGGCCGAGCAGGAAGGAGCTGATGGTCGACACCGTGTTCAGGGCGGTGAAGCCGTCGGCCGCCAGGTAGTCGGCGTAGCGTCGCGGCATGCCCTCGGCACCGAGCCAGTGCTGGACCAGGAAGGTGCCGTGGAAGCCGATGAACAGCGTCCAGAAGGTGATCTTGCCGAGGCGCTCGTCCAGCATCTTGCCGGTCATCTTGGGCCACCAGAAGTGGAAGCCCGCGAACATCGCGAACACGACCGTGCCGAAGACCACGTAGTGGAAGTGCGCCACCACGAAGTACGAGTCGGAGACGTGGAAGTCCATCGGGGGCGACGCCAGGATGACACCGGTCAGACCACCGAACGTGAAGGTGAT
>NZ_JBLEBI010000254.1:0-7595 GCF_047340315.1 Streptomyces sp. AF1A | reverse complement strand
GTCCGGTGGCTTTGCCGTACGAGCATCCGGAGCAGTGCGCGCGCGTGCCTGTGAATCTCGTATTCCCCGCTGTCACAGCCGTGCGGCACGATGGGGGCATGGCAGACACGACCGGACACCCCGGTGAGCAGGCGGCGCAGGACCCCATCAAGCTGATCGGCATCCGGGAGACCCCGCTCTCCGTGGACGAGGTGTTCCAGGCCGTCGGGGACGCCGCGGCCGGTGGCATCGCGCTGTTCGTGGGGACCGTGCGCAACCACGACGGGGGCGCCGACGTGGACGCGCTCGGGTACTCCTGCCATCCGACCGCCGAGGCCGAGATGCGGCGCATCGCCGAGAAGGTCGTCGCGGACCACCCGGTGCGGGCGCTGGCCGCCGTCCACCGGGTCGGGGAGCTGGCCGTCGGTGATCTCGCCGTCGTCGTCGCCGTGGCCTGCCCGCACCGGGCGGAGGCCTTCGAGGCCTGCCGCAAGCTGATCGACGACCTCAAGCACGAGGTGCCGATCTGGAAGCACCAGCAGTTCTCGGACGGCACAGAAGAATGGGTCGGCGCGTAGCGCTGTCGTTGGGGGGTGGTGGTCGGGTGACGGGTGGGCGGGTCGGCGCGTAGCGCTGTCGTTGGGGGGTGGTGGTCGGGTGACGGGTGGGCGGGTCGGCGCGTAGCTTCGACGTGCCCCGGACCGGTCACCTCCGGTACGCGTCCGTTCGGGTTGCGTAACCGGCCCCCTCACGTGAGCGTTGTCAGTGCAGACGGTTAATCTGCTGATCAGTCAGTGCGGACGCTCGTGGCGTTGGGAGGTCGGCATGGGGGCGCTTGTCTGGCTGCTGATTCCGCTTGTGGCTGCGATCGGCGGCGGGCTGTGGGGAAGCTGGGCCAACCGGACCCGCAGGGTGCGCGGCGATGGTCCCGAGCTGGACGGGTACGCCCGGTTCCGCGAGGCGATGGAGAAGTCGCACTCCGGTGCGCCGGGCGCGTGACAGGGGTGCCCTGACGGTGTGCTGACAGCGGCGTCCCGTACTGTCGTGGCATGCCACGCCGCACCGCGACGATGCTCGCCTCGACCCTGATGCTGATCGCGCTCCTGTGCGCGGGAGTGCTCATCCCCGTGCCGTACGCGGAGATGTCTCCCGGCCCGACCGTGAACACGCTCGGCAATCACGACGGCGAGCCGGTGCTGCAGATCTCCGGGCACCGGACGTACCCCGCGGACGGCCACCTGAACATGACCACGGTCCGGGTGACCAGCGCGGACTTCCGGATGAACCTGGTGGAGGCCGTCTACGGCTGGCTGGCGCACGACAGCAAGATCGTGCCGCACGAGACGCTCTACCCGGCCGGCACGACGGAGGAGCAGTCCACCCAGCAGAACGCCGAGGAGTTCAGCCAGTCCCAGGAGAGCGCCAAGGTCGCCGCCCTGAAGCAGCTCGGCATCACGGTGAAGTCCTGGGTGATCGTCTCCACCGTCGTCAAGAACGCACCGGCCGAGGGCAGGCTGCACGCCGGTGACGTGATCAAGGCCGTCGACGGCACCCCGGTCAAGCAGCCCGGCGACGTCGCCAAACTGGTCACCAAGCACAAGCCGGGCCAGAACGTCGTCTTCACCGTGGTGCCCGCCAAGGAGCAGGCCGCCGCCGAGAAGGAGCACCGGACGGCGGCCACGCGGAACGTGACCATCACGACCACGACCTCCGACGACACCGGCCCCGATCGGGCCGTCGTCGGTATCTCCGCCGGGACCGACCACACCTTCCCGTTCCGCGTCGACATCAAGCTCGCCGACGTCGGCGGGCCGAGCGCCGGCCTGATGTTCGCGCTCGGCATCTACGACAAGCTCACCCCCGGCAGCCTGACCGGCGGCGCGTTCGTCGCCGGCACCGGCACCATCGACGACGACGGCACGGTCGGGCCGATCGGCGGCATCCAGATGAAGACCATCGGCGCGCGCGACAAGGGCGCCCGGTACTTCCTGACGCCGGCCGACAACTGTGCGGCGGCCGCCCAGGGCACGCCGAGCGGGCTCACCCTGGTGAAGGTCAAGAACATCAGTGACGCGCTCGGCGCGCTCAAGGACATCCGCACCGGCGACACCGCGGCGCTGCCGAAGTGCACCACCAAGGACTGAACCGAGCATGACACGGCTGGGGCGCCCCCGGGGACCGGGGGCGCCCCAGCGCCGTAGGCCCGGCGGGCCGTGCCGGGGCCGACCGTCCCGCCCGCCCGGCAGGACCTAGGCGGCGAACGTCGCCGCCAGGGCCTCCGCAAGGCCCGGCACCAGCTCCGGGCCGGTCAGGACCTCCGTCGGGGAGTCCTTCTCGCGCAGCCGCAGCGCCGACTCGCGGCTGCCGTCGCGCAGCACCGCCACGGTCATCCGGACCTCCTGGCGCTCGGGGTGGTCCGCCACCCACTTGGCCAGCTCGGCCTCACCCAGGTTCTGCGGGACCTGCGCCTCGGCGGAGGGCGGCAGCATCAGCCGCTCCACCGAGAGCGCGCAGCCGGCCACCGCGTCGGGCCAGGCGATGGTGCCGAGGAACTCGTCGAGCGGCTTGTCGGACGGCAGCTCGTCCTGCTCGATCGGGGTGAGACCGGTCGTCGCCGGCTCGTCCTCCAGGCCCAGCTGGGCCGCGAGCGCGGGTTCCTCGGCCCGCAGCCGTGCGGTGTCTACGAGGGCGAAGAGGCGAGCGGGCTGGTCCCAGCCGAGGCCGGAGGCGTACTCGTCGATCTCGAGTACGGCCCGGGTGAGGGGGCTCGCTGCCATGGGAGTGTTGGACATGGTCACAATCCTGCCTCGTTCCCGGCCGGAATCGGGAACCGAGCACAGCGTGAGTAAGTTGCATAAGTGTTGGCCCGCGATCACGGGGGGCAACCTCGGGCCCGCGAACACGAGGGCCTGACGGATCGACAGCGAACTTCGAGGTGCGCACCTTGGCTTTCCAGATGCCGGACCGCGGCGGAGGCCCGACGGGGCCACGGATCAGGGCGGGACGCCCGTCCCGGGGCGTCCGGACCCTGCTCATGACCCTGGGCGTCCTGGCTGTCCTCGGCATGGCGTTCACGATGTTCGCGGGCTTCTGGACGGACTGGCTGTGGTACCGGTCGGTGCACTACTCGTCCGTGTTCACCACCACACTGTGGACCAAGATCGGGCTGTTCTTCGTGTTCGGCCTGCTGATGGCGCTGGCGGTCGGCCTCAACATCTGGCTCGCGCACCGGCTGCGGCCCCCGCTGAGCGCCATGTCCATGGAGCAGCAGAGTCTCGACCGCTACCGGATGGGCATCGCGCCGTACAAGACGTGGCTGCTGCTCGCCGTGACCGCCCTCGTCGGACTGATCGCGGGCGCCTCGGCGGCCGGCCAGTGGCGCACCTGGCTGATGTGGGTGAACGGCGTGCCCTTCCACCAGAAGGACCCCCAGTTCCACCTCGACGTCTCCTTCTACGCCTTCGACCTGCCCTGGTACCGGTTCCTGCTCGGCTTCGGCTTCGCCGCCACGATCCTGTGCCTGATCGCCGCCGCCCTGACCCACTACCTGTACGGCGGGCTGCGCGTCACCAGCCCCGGCGCGCGCGCCACCGCCGCCGCGACCGGCCATCTGTCGGTGCTGCTCGGCACCTTCGTCGCCCTCAAGGCGGTCGCCTACTGGCTCGACCGGTACGGCCTGGCCGTCAAGTCCAGCGACTTCAAGGCCACCGGCAACTGGACCGGCCTGCGCTACGTCGACGCCAACGCCTACCTCCCGGCCAAGACGATCCTGTTCTGCATCGCCGTCATCTGCGCCCTGCTGTTCTTCGCCACCCTGTGGCGGCGCACCTGGCAGCTGCCCGTCATCGGCTTCGGCCTGATGGTCCTGTCGGCGATCCTGATCGGCGGGCTGTACCCGGCGATCGTGCAGAAGTTCCAGGTCCAGCCCAACGAGCAGGCCAAGGAAGCCCCGTACGTCCAGAAGAACCTCAAGGCGACCCGCGAGGCGTACGGCATCGACGACACCAAGGTCACCGAGTACGCCGGCAAGGCCACGACCTCGGACAAGACCAGGCTGCGGAGCGACGCGAACGACGCGGCGAGCATCCGGATCATGGACCCGAACATCGTCTCGCCGACGTTCCAGCAGCTGCAGCAGATGAAGAACTACTACGCGTTCCCGGCCAACCTGGACGTCGACCGGTACACCCAGGACGGCAAGGACCAGGACACGGTCATCGGCCTGCGCGAACTGAACCTGGCCGGCATCCCCAAGAACAACTGGATCAACGACCACTTCCGCTACACACACGGCTTCGGCGTGGTCGCCGCCAAGGGCACCGCGGCCGACGCCCAGGGCCAGCCCGTCTTCACCGAGTACGACCTGCCCTCCCGCGGCTCCCTGGGCACGTACGAACAGCGGATCTACTACGGCGAGAAGACCACCACGTACTCCATCGTCGGCGGCCCACAGAAGGAGATCGACTACTCCGACGACAGCGGCGAGAAGACCACCAGCTACGACGGCAGGAGCGGCGTCAACCTCGACAACCCGCTCAACCGGGCCGCGTACGCGGTCGCGTTCAACGAGCCGCAGATCCTCTACTCGGGCGCCATCGGCAAGGGCTCGCGCATCCTGTACAACCGCACGCCCAAGGAGCGCGTCGAGGCGGTCGCCCCCTGGCTGACCATCGACGGCGACGCCTACCCGGCGGTCGTGAACGGCCGCATCCAGTGGATCGTCGACGCCTACACGACGTCGAACGGCTACCCGTACTCCTCGCGTACGACCCTCGGCGACACCACGGCCGACTCGCTCACCGCCACCAGCAACAACCGCACCGTGGTGGCCCAGCAGAACCAGGTCAACTACATCCGCAACTCGGTGAAGGCGACCGTCGACGCGTACACCGGCGAGGTCAGGCTCTACCAGTGGGACACCCAGGACCCGGTGCTGAAGACCTGGATGAAGGCCTTCCCCGGCACGGTGCAGCCGCGCGGCGCCATCTCCCGGGACCTGATGGCTCATCTGCGCTACCCGCAGGACCTGTTCAAGGTGCAGCGCGAGCTGCTCACCCGCTACCACGTGACGGACGCGCAGACGTTCCTCACCGGCAGCGAGGTGTGGCAGGTGCCCGCCGACCCGACCAACAAGTCGGGCAACGCGGTCCCGCCGTACTACCTGAGCATGAAGATGCCCGACCAGAGCGCGCAGGCGTTCTCGCTGTCGACGACGTTCACGCCCAACGGCCGTGACAACCTGAGCGCGTTCATGTCGGTCGACGCGGAGGCGGGCACCAGCGACTACGGCAAGATCAGAATCCTGAAGCTGCCGACCAGCACCACCGTCGACGGACCCAAACAGGTCCAGAGCCAGTTCAACTCCGAACAGGACATCGCCGCCGCGATCAAGCTCCTCAAGGGCGGGGACTCGGAGGTGGAGTACGGCAACCTGCTGACCGTGCCGCTGGACGGCGGACTGCTCTACGCGGAGCCCGTCTACGTCCGCGGTGGCGGTCTCAAGTACCCCTTGCTGCGCAAGGTGCTGGTCACCTACGAGGGCAGGACGGCGTTCGAGAACACCCTCGGCGAGGCACTCGACAAGGTCTTCGGCACGCAGGGCTCCACGCCCCCGCCGAGTACCGGGACCACCAACCCGCCCCCGTCCGCCAATCCGACCGTCCAACAGGCCCTGGAGGACGCCCAGAAGGCCTTCCAGGCCGGTCAGGACGCCCTCAAGCAGCCCAACGGGCCCGACTGGACGGCGTACGCCAAGGCGCAGAAGGACCTCCAGGACGCGCTGAAGCAGGCGCGGGACGCGGAGGCCAAGGCCGCCGCCGGCGGCAAGAACGGCGACACCGGCGGCGCCAAGGGCAACGACAGGAGCAGTGGCGGGAACAGCGGCGGGAAGGAGAGTTGATCAACGCCGCTCCGCGTCGTGGTACGGTTGCCGAGCAACGGCGCGGGGTGGAGCAGCTCGGTAGCTCGCTGGGCTCATAACCCAGAGGTCGCAGGTTCAAATCCTGTCCCCGCTACTGCGGTCGAAGGCCCGGATCCAAGGGATCCGGGCCTTCGTGGTGTGCGAACTCATGTCCAGGAGGGAGGGACGGCCGCGCCGCCGTGGGGAGTTGGGCGGGGTGTGTTTGACTTGTCGTCCTGTGGGCATGTCGACAAAACGCTGAAGTGACCTCACGGGCTGCGGTATACCGGGTGTACCCAGGTTGCAGGTGGTGCGACGATGGACGTTATGGGGGACAAGGCAACTCTGTTCGAGTCAGGGCGATTTGTGCAGCCGTCCGGTGAGGAGCCGACCCGCGACGAGATGGGCGACATGGGGGACGCCGCCGAGGAGGTGCGCCTCGCGCTCGCCGCGCGCAGCGGCGACGCCGAGGCGGCGAGCGTCCTCGGAGCCATGCTGCTGCGCCGCGGCGACCTCGAGGCGGCCGAACCCCACCTGCGCGCCGCCACCGCGGCCGGCGACCGCGCCGCCGCCAACAACCTGGGTGTCCTCCTGCACCAGCGCGGCTACGCCGAGGAGGCCGCCGGCTGGTGGCGGATCGCCGCCGTCGCCGGCTTCGCCGCCGCCGCGCACGCCCTCGGCCGCCACCACCGCGAGCGCGGCGACGAGCCGGCCGCCGAGTACTGGCTGCGCCAGTCCGCCGAGCAGGGCCACGTCCTCGGCGCCTACGCGCTCGCCGACCTGCTGGAGCACCGCGGGGACGCCGCCGCCGAGCACTGGATGCGGGTCGCCGCCGAGCACGGGCACCGCGAGGCCGCCTACCGGCTGGCGCGCGCACTGGACCGCCGGGCCGGGCACGGGGAGGAGGGCGCCGCTGACAACGCTGTCGCCCAGGCCGAGCAGTGGTACCGGCAGGCCGCCGCACGAGGCCACCGGCGGGCCGCGCTGCACCTCGGGGCGATCCTGGAGAAGCGCGGCGAGCTGAAGGAGGCCGGGCGCTGGTACCTGACCTCCGCCAAGGACGGCGAGCCGCGGGCCGCCTGCGCGCTCGGTTTCCTGCTGCGGGACGCCGGCGACACGGAGAGCGCGGCCGTGTGGTGGCTGCGCGCCGCCCAGGAGGGCGACGGCAACGCGGCCAACGCCCTGGGCGCGCTGCACGCCGAGCGCGGCGAGACCCAGACCGCCGAGCGCTGGTACCGGGCGGCCCTGGACGCCGGCGACGACAACGGCGCCTACAACCTCGGGCTGCTCTGCGCGGAACAGGGGCGCACCGCGCAGGCCGAGCAGTGGTACAGGCGGGCCGCCTACGCCGGGCACCGGGAGGCCGCGAACGCGCTGGCCATCCTGCTGCTCCAGGGCGGCGACACCACCGGCGCCGAGCCGTGGTTCTCCAAGGCCGCCGAGGGCGGCAGCGTGGACGCCGCGTTCAACCTCGGCATCCTCTACGCCGGGCGCGGTGAGGAGAAGACTGCCCTGGGCTGGTACGAGCGGGCGGCCGCCGCCGGGCACACCGAGGCCGCGCTGCAGGTCGGCATCGCCCGGCTGCGCGAGGGCGACGAGCGGGAGGCCGAACGGCATCTGCGCTGTGCCGCGGGCGGGGGCAGCGCGGAGGCCGCGTACCGGCTGGCCACGCTGCTCGACGCCCGCCGGCCGCCGGAGCCCGCGCACGAGCTGGGCG
>NZ_JBLEBI010000253.1:0-7619 GCF_047340315.1 Streptomyces sp. AF1A | reverse complement strand
GAGGAGACCCGGCCCTTCGGCTGGACGGGAGCAGGCGCCCGCTGCCTGGTACGACAGCGCCTGCTCGGCCCTGCTCGCCTGATTCCTACTTCTTGCGGCGGCGCCCGCCGCCCTTGGCCTGCCGGCGCCGCTCGGCGCGCGTCAGCCCGTCCGACTCCGAGCGCACGGGCTCGCCGTCCTCCAGGTCGCGTTCGAGGATGCCGCCCTCGCCGTCCACCGTCGGCGCGGAGAAGTGCAGATCGCGCCGCTGCGGAACGTCCAGCCCCTTGGCGCGGATCTCCGGGCGGGCACCCGCCTGCGCCGGCACCGCGTCCTGGACGCCCTCGCCCACGGGCTGGGCCTCCTCGACCGGCACCTCCTCGACCTGCTGCTCGACCTGGACCTCCAGGTTGAACAGGTAGCCGACGGACTCCTCCTTGATGCCCTCCATCATCGCGGTGAACATGTCGAAGCCCTCGCGCTGGTACTCGACCAGCGGGTCCTTCTGCGCCATCGCGCGCAGGCCGATGCCCTCCTGGAGGTAGTCCATCTCGTAGAGGTGCTCGCGCCACTTGCGGTCGAGGACCGACAGCACGACCCGGCGCTCCAGCTCACGCATGATCTCGGAGCCGAGCTGGGCCTCGCGGGCCTCGTACTGCTCGTGGATGTCCTCCTTGATGGACTCGGAGATGAACTCGGCGGTCAGACCGGCACGGTCGCCGGCCGCCTCCTCCAGCTCCTCGATGGTGATCTTCACCGGGTACAGCTGCCTGAAGGCGCCCCACAGCCGGTCCAGGTCCCAGTCCTCGGGGAAGCCTTCGGCGGTCTCCGCGGCGACATACGCGTCGATCGTGTCGTCCATGAAGTGCTGCACCTGCTCGTGCAGGTCCTCGCCCTCCAGGACGCGGCGGCGCTCGCCGTAGATGACCTCGCGCTGCCGGTTGAGCACCTCGTCGTACTTCAGGACGTTCTTGCGGGTCTCGAAGTTCTGCTGCTCGACCTGCGACTGCGCGGACGCGATCGCGCGGGTGACCATCTTGTTCTCGATCGGCACGTCGTCCGGCACATTCGCCATGGCCATCACGCGCTCGACCATCTGGGCCTTGAACAGGCGCATCAGGTCGTCGCCGAGGGACAGGTAGAAGCGGGACTCGCCCGGGTCGCCCTGACGGCCGGAGCGGCCGCGCAGCTGGTTGTCGATGCGCCGCGACTCGTGGCGCTCGGTGCCGAGGACGTAGAGGCCGCCGAGCTCCTCGACCTCCTCCTTCTCCGCCTTGACGGCCTGCTCGGCCTTCTCCAGGGCGGCGGGCAGGGCGGCGGCCCACTCCTCGATGTGCTCCTCGGGGTCGAGGCCGCGCTGGCGCAGCTCCGCCTCGGCGAGGTCCTCGGGGTTGCCGCCGAGCTTGATGTCCGTACCGCGGCCGGCCATGTTGGTGGCGACCGTCACGGCGCCCTTGCGGCCGGCCTGGGCGACGATCTGCGCCTCGCGCTCGTGGTGCTTGGCGTTGAGCACCTCGTGCTGGATGCCGCGCTTGCTCAGCTGCTGCGAGAGATACTCCGACTTCTCGACGGACGTCGTGCCGACGAGGATCGGCTGGCCCTTCTCGTGCTTCTCGGCGATGTCGTCGACGACCGCCTCGAACTTGGCCACCTCGGTGCGGTAGATCAGGTCCGACTGGTCCTTGCGGATCATCGGCCTGTTGGTCGGGATCGGGACCACGCCGAGCTTGTAGATCTGGTGGAACTCGGCGGCCTCGGTCATCGCCGTACCGGTCATGCCGGAGAGCTTGTTGTAGAGGCGGAAGAAGTTCTGCAGGGTGATCGTGGCGAGCGTCTGGTTCTCGTCCTTGATGTCCACCCCTTCCTTCGCCTCGATCGCCTGGTGCATGCCCTCGTTGTAGCGGCGGCCGGCGAGGATACGGCCGGTGTGCTCGTCGACGATCATGACCTCGCCGTCGATGACGACGTAGTCCTTGTCGCGCTTGAAGAGCTCCTTGGCCTTGATGGCGTTGTTCAGGTAGCCCACGAGCGGGGTGTTCACCGACTCGTAGAGGTTGTCGATGCCCAGCCAGTCCTCGACCTTGGTGACGCCGGACTCGTGGATGGCGACCGTGCGCTTCTTCTCGTCGACGTCGTAGTCACCGGTCTCCTCGATGCCCTTGAGCGGGTTGCCGGCCTCGCCGCGCTTGAGGCGGGTGACCAGCTTGGCGAAGTCGCCGTACCACTTGGTGGCCTGGTCGGCCGGGCCGGAGATGATCAGCGGCGTACGGGCCTCGTCGATGAGGATGGAGTCGACCTCGTCGACGATGGCGAAGTTGTGGCCGCGCTGCACCAGCTCGTCCTTCGACCACGCCATGTTGTCGCGCAGGTAGTCGAAGCCGAACTCGTTGTTCGTGCCGTAGGTGATGTCGCACGCGTACATCTCGCGGCGCTGGGCCGGTGTCATGCTGGCGAGGATGCAGCCGACGTTCAGGCCCAGGAACTTGTGGACGCGGCCCATCATCTCGGAGTCGCGCTCGGCCAGGTAGTCGTTGACCGTGACGATGTGCACGCCGTCGCCGGACAGCGCGTTCAGATACGCGGGCAGCGTGCCGACGAGCGTCTTGCCCTCACCGGTCTTCATCTCGGCCACATAGCCGAGGTGGAGCGCGGCACCGCCCATCAGCTGCACGTCGTAGTGGCGCTGGCCGAGGACGCGCTTGGCGGCCTCACGGACGGTGGCGAACGCCTCGGGGAGCAGGTCGTCCAGGCTCTCACCGTCGGCGTACCGCTGCTTGTACTCCTCGGTGAGGGCCCGCAGCTCGGCGTCGGAGAGGTTCACGAAGTCCTCTTCGATGGAGTTGACCTGGTCCGCGATGCGGTGCAGCTTGCGCAGGATCTTGCCTTCGCCTGCACGCATGATCTTCGAGAGGACGGACACGGGGGCTGGTCTCCTTGCCGGTCGGGCCTGGGACGGTCGGTTTTCCAATGTGACGTACTGAGCAACGGCCATCGTATGCGAGGACCCGGCCGCGCCGGGAGGGCCTGGCCGCCAGGCCGCCGCTCCACCCGGGACAACGCATGGGCCATCCGGATAGTGCCGCATCGGCGCAAGGAATTGTGCGAAATGTGATCGGCCGCTCACAGGTCGCGAAAAAGGATGGCCTCCCCGGGGCGACCCGAGCAGAATCGGTCGATGGAACCCGTCACGCTCACCACCGACCGACTTCTGCTGCGAGCCGTCGGACCGGAGGACACCGACGCGGTGTACGCGGCCGCCCAGGACCCCGACATCCAGCGCTGGACCACGATCCCCTCCCCCTATCTGCCGGAGCACGCCCGCGGCTTCACGCAGGAGCTGGTCCCGGACGGCTGGGCGCAGGGCTCGATGTTCACGTTCGGGATCTTCCTCGCGGGCGGGGAGCTGGCCGGCATGCTCGGCCTCACGATGCGCGGACCGGGCGTGGCCGAGGTCGGCTTCTGGGCGGCCAAGGAACACCGCGGCCGCGGCTACGTCACGGAGGCCACGCTCACCTCCTGCCGGTGGATCTTCACCGCGCTGGGCGTCGACCGCGTCGAGTGGCGCGCCGAGGTCGGCAACCACGCCTCCCGCGCGGTGGCCGAACGCGCGGGCTTCACCGTCGAGGGCACCCTGCGCTCCGCGCTCAACAACAAGGGGATACGGCGCGACAGCTGGGTCGGCTCGCTGCTCCCCTCGGACCTCGGCCTGCCTTCCGCGGCCCCGTACCTGCCCGCCCGCGGCCAGTGACTCGGCAGCTCGGCGCGGGTTGTCAGTGGCACCCTCTATCGTCCGAGGCATGACGACCCTTCCGCGCCCGACGACCACTCTCACCGCGGACGACGCCCGCCGTATCGCCCTGCGGGCCCAGGGCTTCCTCGGTGCGCCGGACCGGCGCGCCGGCGTCCGCGGGATACTGCGCCACCTCGGCGCGGTGCAGCTCGACACGATCTCGGTCCTGGCGCGCTCCCACGAACTGGTGCCGTACTCGAGGCTCGGCGCGGTCGGCCGCAAGACCGTCGAGGACGCCTACTGGAAGGGCGCCCACGCGTTCGAGTACTGGTCGCACGCGGCGTGCATCCTCCCCATTGAGGAGTGGCCGCACTTCGCCTTCCGCCGCCGCGCCTACCGGGACCGCCCGCACTGGAACCACCAGCTCCCCGACGGCGCCTACGACCAGGTCATCAAGCAACTGCGGACGGAGGGCCCGCTGACCGCCACGGAGCTGGGCGGCGCCAAGAGGACCAGCGAGTGGTGGGACTGGTCCGGCACCAAGGTCGCGGTGGAGCGGGCGCTGATGTACGGCGAGGTGGTGTGCGTGGAGCGGCGCGGCTGGAAGCGGGTGTACGACCTCGCCGAGCGCGCCGTCCCGGCCGCGCTGCTGCACGACGGGCTGGACGACACCGAGTGCCTGCGCCGCCTGGTCCGGCTGGCCGGGGAGTCCCTGGGGGTCGGCACCCGCGCGGACATAGCGGACTACCACCGCCTCAAGGGTGAGCAGGTCGACGCGGTGATCGCCGATTCGGGTCTGGTGCCGGTGGAGGTCGAGGGCTGGGGCAAGCCGGCCTGGGCGGATCCGGCGGCCCTGGCGACGCCGCCGCGCGGCCGCCACCGCACCACGCTGCTGTCGCCGTTCGACTCGCTGATCTGGGAGCGGGCGCGCACGGAGCGGATCTTTGGCTTCACCCACCGTCTGGAGGCCTACGTCCCGAAGCCCAAGCGGGTGTACGGCTATTTCGCGATGCCGGTGCTCGCGGGTGGCCGGCTGGTCGGGCGGGTCGACCCGGCGCGCGAGGGCCGCACCCTGGTGGCCAGGCAGGTCACCCTGGACGGGCCGAAGGCGGTCCCGGCGGTGGCCCAGGCGCTGATCGAGGCCGCGACCTGGGTGAACTGCACGGACGTCCGCGTGGAGCGCGTGGACGACGCCGCTCTGCGCGAGCCCCTGACGAGGGAACTCGCGCGCGCCCTCGGCTAGCACCGACGCCGGGGCCACCCGCCCGGTCCGGCTACCGGATCTCCAGGATCTTCTCCCGCATCGCGTAGACCACGGCCTCCATCCTGGAGTGCAGCTGCAGTTTCTCCAGGATGTTGCGCACGTGGTTCTTCACGGTGTTCTCGGAGATGTACAGCTCCTTGGCGATGTCCCGGTTGTTCATCCCGGTGGCGACGAGCTTGAGGACTTCCAGCTCGCGGTCGGTCAGCCGGGGCGCGGGCACCAGCCGGCGCTCGTCGGTGCGCTGGATCATCGACTTGAACTCGGTGAGGAGCTTCGACGCCATGGACGGGCTGATCTGCGACTGCCCGTCGGCGACCGCGCGGATGGCCGTGGCCACCTCATCGGTGGAGATCTCCTTGAGGAGGTATCCGGTCGCACCCGCCTTGATCGCCTCGTAGAGGTCGGCCTCCTCATCGCTGATCGTCAGCATGATGATCTTCGCGCTGGGGGCGACCTCCTTGATCGAGGTGCACGCCTCGATCCCCCCGCGCCTGGGCATGCGGACATCCATCAGCACGATGTCGGGCAGCAGGTCGGCGGCCTTGTCGACGGCCTCGGCGCCGTCGCCCGCCTCCCCGACGACCTGGATGTCCTCCTCGGCCGCCAGCACGATCTCCAGGCCGCGCCGGAAGAGGGCGTGATCGTCCACCACCAGGACTCTGATCGGCTCCTTGCGTGGAGCGTCCGCGTCCTGGGCCATGCCGATGACGCTGTCGTCCTCGGCGCCCTCGTCCCGCATCGGTCCGAAGGTGTCCGCCATCGTTCCTCCCCCTGAAGGCTGTGGCCTGTAGTCCTGCGCCATCGCCAACCCAAGGCAGCGGCCCACCGGTTGGGCCGGTGCGGCCATGATTTCATGCCCGGGCGACACCGGGGTGACGTGCGGGGCGCGAAGTGGTCGCACACCGGTGCCCCTGGGGGCGCACACGCACTCCAGGGGCACCGGGTCAGCTTCGGTCGGGACGGGTCAGCCGCCCAGCGTGCCCCCTGCCGCGGGGGGCTGCGCCTCGGCGACCATCTCGTCCGTGCGGAGGTGGATCACTCCGTAGTCGTAGGCGTGTCGCCGGTAGACGACGCTCGGCTCCTTCGTCTCGGAGTCGACGAACAGATAGAAGTCGTGGCCGACCAGTTCCATCTCGTACAGGGCCTGGTCCAGGCTCATCGGGGAGGCGACGTGGGTCTTCTCGCGGACGACGAGGGGGCCTTCACCCTTGACCTCAAGCGAGCCCATCTTCTTGGTCGGCACGCCGTCCGCCTCCTCCTCCGCGACGGGGAGGCCGTTCCCGTTCAGCGTCGCCGCGCCGGGGACGTGGTCGGGAACCTCCGCCGCCGAGATCCGGCGTGCGCCACGGCGCGAGAACCGCTTGTCGTGCTGCTTGCGCAGCCGCGCATCCAGCTTCTCCGCCGCCAGGTCGAGTGCCGCGTACGGATCGCTGGCCGCCGCCTCCGCCCGGATCACCGGACCGCGGGAGCGGAGCGTGATCTCCACTCGGTCGCAACGGTCGGCCTGTCGGGGGTTGGGCTCCTTGGACACCTCGACGTCGAGGCTGATCACCTTGGCATCGAGCCTCTGGATCTTCTCCAGCTTCAGCTTCTCGGCCACGTGCTTGCGGAACCGCTCGGGCACCTCGGTCTTGCGGCCCTTGACGACGATGTCCACGCAGAACTCCGTTCCCGGATCGCTCCGCCGCTTCGGCGGAGCATCTCCCTTTTGCACCAGGCCCGGTGAGCACCGGAACCTCGGACTCGGTGACTTCCACCTCCTCCTCCCCCATGGGCGAGATCTCCACCCCACCGCCGCGGGTGATTGCAAAAAACCGGCAGCAGCGCATTCGCATATGGAGGTGTGGCCTGCGCCTTTCCTCACAACCGAACATATCTCGCCCGGACGGATGTCGTCACCCTCTACCGCCGCATACCTCCGTTCAGGTGAATTGAGGCGCGCGCCGCCTGCAACGATGCAAGTCAGCAGTCAGTTCCCGTTTATTTCGAAAGAATCCCGCGGAGCAGCGATCACTGCCGCACGGAGCGTCTGACCAAGGGCGTTCACCGCCGCCTTTTCCGGTGCACCATGCACCCAATTACCCCTCTCCGATCGCGCTCCGATCCGTCGTTCTCCCCTTCCTTCCCGAGTTACGGCTCCGTACACGACTCTTCTCACGCCACCTTCCCCCTCATCCGTTTGCCCGCGCCTCTCGTGGCGCGCCGCGGTCGCCTCCCGCAGGGCCCGCGCCGCCTCCGCGAGAGTGGCACCCGTGGTGATCAGGTCGTCGACGAGGACGACCCACCCCGCGGCGAGCAGCCGGCCACCGCCCGCCGTCACCTCCAGCGCACCCGCGAGGTTCTCCGAACGCCGCCGCGCGTCCAGCCCCGCCTGGTCCGCCACCCGCCGGCGCTGGCGCAGCACGGCCGCCACCCGGGCCGAAGTCCCGGTGCGCCGCAGCTCCCCGGCCGCCGCGAGGGCCATCCGCCGCACCGGGTCGTGGCCGCGTGCCCGCACGGCCCACCGGGCGGAGGGCACGGGCACGAGCAGCACGGTCCCGGAAGGCCCCGGCCCGTTGGAACCGCCGCCGGCGCCGGTCCCGCCGAGTCCCGCCCGCACCACCCCCGCCAGTGCCGACCCGAGCGCTCCCGTGAGCGTCAGCGCGC
>NZ_JBLEBI010000252.1:0-7670 GCF_047340315.1 Streptomyces sp. AF1A | reverse complement strand
AGGCCGGCCGAGGGGGTCAGGGCTTCCGGCGGGACCGGGCCGGCCAGATCGGCGGGCGCGGGGCCGGCGGTGCCGGGGACGCCCTTGACCGAGCCGTCGGGGCCGAGGAAGGCCGGGTCGCCGCCGGGGACCATGCCGAGTTCGCGGGCCCGGCGCTGCAGGGCGTCGGGGGACGAGAAGGCGTCGATGTCCCGCTGGAGCGCCTGTTCCTCGTCGGTGAGGTTCTTCGTCCGCTTCTGCAGGTCGGCCAGTTGGAACGAGCCCTCACTGAGCGCGGAGTTCAGCACCAGCAGCCCGATGAGACCGCCGCCGAGAAGCAGCACGACGAGCAGGACGAACGGAGTGCGGGCCGCCCTGGCGCGGCCGGCCGGGAGCAGCCGGGTGAGCCGGGCCGCCCTCCCCCTCAGTTCGGGTTTCCTACTCACGACTCCCCCAGTGAGTCCGGAAAGCCAACCGACCCGTCTCGCTCACTCGGCGTCCTCCCTGATGCGCTCGGCACCCCGCAGCCTGGCCGGGGCGGCCCGACGGTTCTCGGCGACCTCTTCCTCCGTGGGAAGTTCGGCACCGCGCGTGAGCAGCTTGAGCCGCGGCTGGTAGCGCTCGGGCACCACCGGCAGCCCGGGCGGCGCGGTGGACGCGGCGCCGGCCGCGAACACGTGCTTGACCAGCCGGTCCTCCAGCGAGTGGTACGACAGCACGGCGATGCGCCCCCCGACATCCAGGGCCTTCACCGCGGCCGGGACGGCCCGCTCCAGGACGGCGAGCTCACCGTTGACCTCGATGCGCAGTGCCTGGAACGTCCGTTTCGCCGGGTTGCCGCCGGTGCGTTTCGCGGCCTGCGGAAGGGCCTCGCGAATGAGGTCCACCAGCCGGGCGCTGTTGTGGAACGGCTCCTTCTCGCGCTCCCGCACGATCGCCGCGACGATCCGCTTGGCCTGCTTCTCCTCGCCGTACGCGCGCAGGATGCGCACGAGTTCGCCCGCCGGGTAGGTGTTGAGGACCTCCGCGGCGCTGATGCCGGTCGTCTGGTCCATGCGCATGTCCAGCGGCGCGTCCTGCGCGTAGGCGAAGCCCCGGTCGGCCTCGTCGAGCTGCATGGAGGAGACCCCGAGGTCGAACAGCACGCCCTGCACGCGCGCGATGCGCAGCCGGTGCAGGACGTCGGGCAGTTCGTCGTAGACCGCGTGCACCAGGGTGGCCCGCTCGCCGAACGGAGCCAGCCGCTCCCCCGACAGGCGCAGCGCCTCCTTGTCCCGGTCGAGGCCGAGCAGCCGCACGTCCGGGAACCGGGTCAGCAGCGCCTCGCTGTGCCCGCCGAGGCCGAGGGTGCAGTCGACCACCACCGCTCCAGGGCGCTCCAGGGCGGGCGCCAGCAGATCCAGGCACCGCTGGAGCATCACCGGGACGTGTCGACTCTGGCTCAAGGGGGCCTCTCATGTCCGGCGGGGCCGTCCGCACCGCCGGGTCCCCGCCAGCTCGCGAAGGGACGGGTCGACCGGCGCCGGAAGCGTCAGCCGACCGGGAGCGGGAGGAGGCCGAGCCGTACGTACGCGCCGCGCACGCGGGGAGACGGTCCGGGCGGGTGCCGGGGTCTCCGGGGGGTTTCACCAGCAGGAAGACCCACGCCTCCCGCTTCGCGTCACTTTAGTCCACCCTGTCTCGCGGTCAATCAACCGGCCTGCGCGTCGCGCACCGCCGCGGGCCGGTAACCATGATTCGAACTGATTCACCCGTAAGCGGGTGGTTTGCCGAGGCTATGGGGTAGCTCACAACAAGCCACGATGACGTTCTTTGTCCCGTCTCACACCGGGCCAGGACCCTCGGTGACCAGTAACGTCGTGGGTATGACGACTTCCGCGGGAGTACCCACTGGATCCGAAGGCGCCATAACCACCGGCGGGACCGTGACGGACCGCCTCGTGGAGGCCAACGGGCATTACGCCGAGGCCTTCACCGACCCCGGAATGGACGCGCGTCCCGTCCTCCACGTCGCCGTGGTGGCCTGCATGGACGCGCGGCTCGACCTGCACCAGGCCCTCGGCCTGCAGCTCGGCGACTGCCACACCATCCGCAACGCGGGCGGCGTGGTCACCGACGACGTCATCCGCTCCCTGACCATCAGCCAGCGCAAGCTCGGCACCCGCAGCATCGTACTGATCCACCACACCGGCTGCGGCATGGAGTCCCTGACCGAGGACTTCCGCAACGAACTGGAGATGGAGGTCGGCCAGCGCCCGGCGTGGGCGGTGGAGTCCTTCCAGGACGTCGACCAGGACGTACGGCAGTCCATGCAGCGGGTGCGCACCTCGCCGTTCCTGCTGCACACCGACAACGTGCGCGGCTTCGTCTTCGACGTGCGCACCGGCCGGTTGCGCGAGGTCGACCCGGCCTGACCGCCCGTGCCGGCCGGCCACCCCTGACACATCCCGTCTCCCCCGCGCCGAACCGTATCGAAAACGCGGTCGAAAAGGCGGTAAGACCGACATCGTGCGGGCAGTTGTCCACAGGCGAGTGACACGAATCGGTAACGGCAGCAAGAATGCGGGGTGTGGCGTCACGCGGAACCATTCCCGCGTGGTGTCCGTGTTTCGGGGTGGGCCGGTTGCGCATCGAGCGTCGGCCCGGAAAGAACGGGCCGAGGAGGGCCGGGTGACGACCTATGACGATCGAGCGAGCCTCACTGATCTGACCGCCACGGTGGAGCGGGTGCGCGGTTCGGTGGAGGGCGTGATCGAGGGAAAGCCCGAGGTCGTACGGCTCGCGCTCACCGTGCTGCTCGCCGAGGGCCACCTGCTGATCGAGGACGTCCCCGGGGTGGGCAAGACGATGCTCGCCAAGGCGCTGGCGAGGTCCATCGACTGCTCGGTGCGGCGCATCCAGTTCACGCCCGACCTGCTGCCCTCGGACATCACCGGCGTGTCCATCTGGGACCAGCAGCGCCGGGACTTCGAGTTCAAGCCGGGTGCCATCTTCGCGCAGATCGTGATCGGCGACGAGATCAACCGCGCCTCGCCGAAGACCCAGTCGGCGCTGCTGGAGTCCATGGAGGAACGGCAGGTCACCATCGACGGGCAGACGTACGAACTGCCCAGCCCGTTCATGGTGGTGGCGACGCAGAACCCGGTCGAGATGGAGGGCACCTACCCGCTGCCCGAGGCGCAGCGCGACCGCTTCATGGCCCGGGTCTCCGTCGGCTATCCGAGCGTCGAGGCCGAGCTGCAGATGCTCGACGTCCACGGCGGGGTGAGCCCGCTGGCCGACCTGCAGCCGGTGGCGCACGCGCACGACATCGTGAAGCTGATCGAGGCGGTGCGCACCGTGCACGTCTCCGAGGCCGTCCGGCGGTACGCGGTGGAGCTGGTCGCCGCCACCCGTACCCACCCCGACCTCAGACTCGGCGCGTCCCCGCGCGCGACGCTGCACCTGCTGCGCGCGGCGAAGGCGTCCGCGGCGCTCGCCGGCCGGGAGTACGCGCTGCCGGACGACGTCCAGGCGCTCGGCGTCGCCGTCCTCGCGCACCGGCTGCTGCCCACCGCCCAGGCCCAGCTGAACCGGCGTACGGCGGAGCAGGTTGTGCAGGAGATCCTGCAGCAGACCCCGGTGCCGGCGGCGCCGGGCCGGCAGAGCGGCTTCGGCGGCCTGGGCGGCGGCGCCCCGGCCTATCCCCAGCAGCCCCCGCGGAGTCTGTGATGAGCGCCTGGGGGACCGGGCCGGCCGAGGCCGACCGCGGGGAGGCGGGCGGGATCCGGACGGCCCTGGGCGGTCTGACCACCCGCGGCCGCTCGTTCCTGGCGGCCGGCATCGCCGCCGCGATCTGCGCGTACGTGCTGGGCCAGAGCGACCTGCTGCGGGTCGGCCTGCTGCTGGCGGCGCTGCCCCTGATCTGCGCGACCGTGCTGTACCGCACGCGCTACCGGGTCGCCGGCAGCCGCCGCCTGTCCCCCGCGCGCGTGCCCGCCGGCAGCGAGGCCCGGGTGCATCTGCGCATGGACAACGTCTCCCGGCTGCCCACCGGCCTGCTGATGCTCCAGGACCGGGTGCCCTACGTGCTCGGACCGCGCCCGCGGTTCGTGCTGGACCGGGTGGAGCCGGGTGGTCGCCGCGAGGTGTCCTACCGGGTCCGCTCCGACCTGCGCGGCCGCTATCCGCTGGGCCCGCTGCAGCTGCGGCTGACGGACCCCTTCGGCATGTGCGAACTCACCCGATCCTTCTCGACGTTCGACACCCTCACCGTCATCCCGCGCGTGGATCCGCTGAGTCCGGTCCGGTTCGGCGGCGAGGCCAAGGGCTACGGCGACGGGCGGCAGCGCTCGCTGGCCCTGGCGGGCGAGGACGACGTGATCCCGCGCGGCTACCGCTACGGCGACGACCTGCGCCGGGTGCACTGGCGGTCCACCGCGCGCTACGGCGAGCTGATGGTGCGCCGCGAGGAGCAGCCCCGGCGCTCCCGCTGCACCGTGCTGCTGGACACCCGGGGCGGCGCCTACGAGGGCGCGGGCCCCGACTCGGCCTTCGAGTGGGCCGTCTCCGGCGCCGCCTCGGTGCTGGTGCACATGCTCGAACGCGGCTTCTCCGCACGGCTGCTGACGGACAGTGGCAGCGCGGTGCCCGGCGAGGGCGCCGACGGGTTCGCCGGCAGCGGCCAGGAGACCGCGGACGCGGCCGGCCTGATGATGGACACCCTCGCCGTGATCGACCACTCCGACGGCACGGGCCTGTCCCGCGCCTACGACGTGCTGCGCGGCGGCAACGCGGGCCTGCTGATCGCGTTCCTCGGCGACCTGGACGAGGAACAGGCCGCGACCGTCGCCAAGATGAGCCGGCGCAGCGGCGGCGCCGTCGCCTTCGTGCTCGACCCGGACACCTGGGGGCGCGAGGCGGCCGATGTGCCGCGCCCGGGCGACCGGCACGCCGAGCGGCTGCGGATGCTGCGCGAGGCGGGCTGGACGGCGCTGAGCGTGCCGCGCGGCGCCTCGCTGGACGCACTGTGGCGGCAGGCGGACCGGGAGCGCTCGGGCCTGGCCGCCGTGAGCGGGGAGGCACCGGTATGAGCGGGCGGGCACGACTGGCACTGTGCGCCGTCGCGGCCACGCTGATGGCCTCGTGCGCCCTGCTGCCGCTGGTGGACAAGCCCTCCTGGCTGCTGGAGCTGGTCCCGCTGGTCGCGGTGCAGGCGGGGGTGGGCGCGGCGGCGCGGCGGGTGCCGCTGGGCCGGCCGCTGACGGTGGCGGCGCAGGCGCTGGCCACCCTGCTGCTGCTCACCCTGGTCTTCGCCCGCGAGCACGCCGTCGCCGGGCTGATCCCCGGCCCGGACGCCTTCCGCTACTTCGCCGCCGTGCTGCAGCAGGGCGGCCAGGACGTCAGCCAGTACACGATACCGGCGCCGCTCACCGACGGCATCAGGCTCATGCTGATCGGCGGGGTGCTGCTGATCGGTCTGCTGGTGGACACGCTCGCGGTGACCTTCCGCAGCGCGGCCCCGGCCGGGCTGCCGCTGCTCGCGCTGTACTCGGTGGCCGCGGGGCTGTCCAACGGCGGCGCCGACTGGCTGTGGTTCCTGGTCGCGGCGGGCGGCTATCTGATGCTGCTGCTCGCGGAGGGCCGGGACCGGCTCGCGCAGTGGGGCCGGGTCTTCGGCAGCCCGTCCCGCTCCCCGGACACTCCGGACACCGGCGCCGTGGCCCCGGTGCGCACCGGGCGCCGGATCGGCGCGGTCGCCCTCGGAGTGGCCCTGTTCGTGCCGCTCGCCCTGCCCGCGATGCAGGGTGGGCTGCTGGACGCGGCGGGCACCGGCGTGGGGGCGGGCAACGGCGGCGGGGGCACGATCTCCGCGGTCAACCCGCTGGTGTCCCTGCGCGACAGCCTGAACACGGACAACGACCGCCAGGTGCTGTCGCTGAAGACCAGCACGAACGACATCTCCAACCTGTACCTGCGCATAGTGTCCCTGGACGACTTCGACGGCACGACCTGGAAGCCGGCCCAGCGGCACATCGTCGGCGTGCCGGACACGTTTCCCGCGCCCATCGGCCTGAGCCCGGACGTCAAGCGCAGCACGGTGCGGACGAGTGTCAGGGCGGCGGACTGGTACGCACAGGACTGGCTGCCCATGCCCTACCCGCCGAGCGGCGTGCGGGTCGACGGCAACTGGCGGTACGAGCCGGTGGGCATGACGCTCGTCGGGGACCACGGCCAGACCACGCGCGGCAAGACCTACCAGGTCACCAGCCTGGACGTGCAGCCGACCGCGGAGCAGCTGGCCACCGCGCCCGAGCCGCCGGGTTCCCTCAGGCGCGAGTACACCAAGGTGCCCTCGTCGCTGCCCAAGGTCGTGGCGCGCACCGCCCTGGAGGTCACGGCGGGCGCGAAGAACCACTACGAGGAGGCCGTCAAGCTCCAGGACTACTTCGCGGTCAGCGGCGGCTTCCAGTACGACACCCAGGTTCAGGTCGGCCGCGGGCCCGACGCCATCGCGAAGTTCCTGAAGAAGAAGCAGGGCTTCTGCGTCCACTTCTCCTTCGCGATGGCGGCGATGGCCCGCACCCTCGGCATCCCGGCCCGGGTCGCGGTGGGCTTCGCACCCGGCACCCCGCAGGCCGACGGCACGGTGGCGGTGAGCCTGAAGGACGCCCACGCCTGGCCCGAGCTGTACTTCGAGGGCGTGGGCTGGACCCGCTTCGAGCCGACCCCCACCCGCGGCACCGCGCCGTCGTACACGCAGTCGGACACGCCCGGCTCCTCGCTGCCGGACGAGACCCTGCCGTCCAAGAACAGGTCCTCGGCGCCCTCGTCGGCGGCCTCGCCGAGCGAGAGCTGCAGCAGCCGGCTGGTCAAGCTGCAGGCCTGCGGCAGCCCGTCGGCCGCGGCGGCCCCGCACAGCGGCGGCAGCGGTCCGGGCCCGTGGTGGTACGTGCTGGCCGGCCTGGGCGCGCTGGTGGTGCTGGCGGTTCCGCTGTCGCCGATGCTGTGGCGGGCGCGGGTGCGGTCGCTGCGGCTGGGCGGGCACGCCCGGACCGAGGAGGGTGCGGCGGCGCATGTGCTGGCCACCTGGCAGGAACTGGCGGACAGCGCATGGGACCACGGCGTCCCGCCGGACGAGTCGCTGACGCCGCGCAAGGCTGCCACCCGGATCGTCCGGCTCGGGCACCTCGACCCGGCGGCCGGGGCCGCGGTGCACCGGGTGGCGGACGCGGTGGAGCAGGTGCTGTACGCACCCCGGCCCCGCCCGGCCGCGGGAGCGGCGGAGGATGTGCGCCGGGTGATCGAGGGACTGCACGGCACGGTGAGCACCCGGACGCGGCTGCGTGCGCTGTTCCTGCCCCGCTCCTCGGTACGGGTGCTGTGGGCGACGTCGGCCCGCTGGTCGGCCCTGCGATCGAGGACACGGGCAGCAGCGGCCCGCCTGACGGCCCGCAGACCCTCGCACCAGGGAGGCTAACCACACGGACGCCACGGCGGCGGCCCACCGGTCGGCGCCGCGATCCCGGACACGGGCAGCAACGCCCCACCCGACGGCTCGCAGGCCCTCGCACCAGGGAGGCCGGCCGCTCGGACCACCACGAGGCGGCGCTGTATCGCGGGCCGGGCCAAGCCGGGCCAGGCAGGCGCTCCAACCGCCTCGGGGTCCGCGAGGCGACGCCGGCCCACTCGTCGGCGCCGCGATCCCGGCA
>NZ_JBLEBI010000251.1:0-7725 GCF_047340315.1 Streptomyces sp. AF1A | reverse complement strand
GGGACCTCCCGGCCGTGCCGGCGGAGCCCTTCCGGGACTGGTGGCAGCGTACGCGCGGCGGAAAGGACGCCAAGTGAGCAGCAGGGAGCGGATCCTGGGCCGGGTGCGGCGCGCGCTGGCCGACGTGCCCGCGGCGGACCGGCCGTACGAGGAGGCGGTGCCGCGCAACTATCTGCGCGAGCACGGCGACCGCACGGCCGAGCAGACGGTGGAGCTGCTGGCGGAGAACCTGGCGGACTACCGCGCGATCGTGCACCGCGCCGACGGCGAGGAGCTGCCCCTGCTGGTCATGCGGCTGCTGGCCGCGCGCGGCTCGGAGGAGGTGCTGGTGCCGCCCGGGCTGCCGCCGGAGTGGATGTCCGCCGCCGACCCGGTGCGCATCCACGACCGGGCGGTGAGCACACCGCAGCGGCTGGACCGGGTGGGGAGCGTGGTGACGGGCTGTGCCGTGGCGATCGCCGAGACCGGCACGATCGTCCTGGACGGCTCCCCCGACCAGGGCCGGCGCCGCATCTCGTTGATCCCCGACCACCACATCTGCGTCGTCCGGGTGCCGGACCAGGTGGTGGCGTCCGTCCCGCAGGCCCTCGAACGCCTGGACCCGACGCGCCCGTTGACCTGGATCTCCGGCCCGTCGGCGACCAGCGACATCGAGCTGGACCGGGTGGAGGGCGTGCACGGCCCGCGCACCCTGGAGGTGGTCCTGCTCGGCTGAGCCGACCGTGGAGTGCGGGGCGGGGGCGGCGCCGTTAGCGTGAGGGCATGATCCGGTTCGAGCAGGTCACCAAGCGGTATCCGGACGGTACGACGGCCGTGGACGGCCTGTCCTTCGAGGTGGCCGAGGGCGAGCTGGTGACACTCGTCGGCCCCTCCGGGTGCGGCAAGACGACGACCGTGATGATGGTGAACCGCCTCATCGAGCCGACGTCCGGGCGGATCCACGTCGGCGGCGAGGACATCGCCGGCGTCGACCCGGTGCGGCTGCGCCGCCGTATCGGGTACGTCATCCAGCAGGTGGGCCTCTTCCCGCACCGCACCGTCCTGGACAACACCGCGACCGTGCCGGCGCTGCTCGGCTGGAGGCGGTCCAGGGCCCGGGCGCGGGCCGCCGAGCTGCTGGATCTGGTCGGGCTCGACCCGGGGACGTACGGGCCCCGCTACCCGGACCAGCTGTCCGGCGGGCAGCGGCAGCGGGTCGGCGTGGCCCGGGCGCTCGCGGCGGATCCGCCGGTGCTGCTGATGGACGAGCCGTTCGGTGCCGTCGACCCGGTGGTGCGCGAGCAGTTGCAGGACGAGTTCCTGCGGATGCAGGCCGCGGTGCGCAAGACGGTGCTGCTGGTCACGCACGACATCGAGGAGGCCGTCCGGCTCGGCGACCGGATCGCCGTGTACGGGCAGGGCCGCATCGAGCAGTTCGACACGCCCGGGGCGGTGCTCGGGGCGCCGGCGACGCCGTACGTCGCCGGGTTCGTGGGCGCCGACCGCGGCCTGAAGCGGCTGTCGGTCACCGCGATCGAGCCGGACGACCTGGAGCTGCCGCCGGTCGCCCGCCCGGAGGAGCCCGCCGCGCGGGTGCGGGAGCGGCTGCGGGCCCTGGGCGCGCGGTGGGCGGTGGTCCTGGACGCGCACGGCGACCTGCACGGCTGGGCCGGCGTCGACGAACTGGCGGCGGACGGCACGGTGGGGGACCTCGCCCACCGGATGACCGCCTGGGTGCCGGTGGGGGCGCCGCTGAAGCAGGCGTTCGGGGTGATGCTCCAGTACGACGCCGGGTGGGTCGCGGTGCTGGACGGTGCGCGCTTCCTCGGCGTGCTGACCCCGGCGAAGCTGCACGAGGCGCTGCGCCGTTCGGTGGGCGCTCAGGCGCGGGGCGTCGCCCGGGGGCAGGTGAGCCTCGACTCGGTGGCGGACGCCTGAGGGCCGTCAGGTGAGCAGGCCCTTGTCCTTCAGGTAGGCGCGGGCCACGTCGGCGGGCAGCCGCCGCCAGCTGTCGACCTGCCGGTTCATATCCGCCAGGTCGGCCGTGGTGAGGACCTTGTTGAGCCCGCCGAGCGCCCGCGTGACACCGGTGCTGCCCGCGCGGGCGCGGTTGACGACGGGGACGACGTAGTCGGCGTTCTGCAGGTGCCGGTCGTCGGCGAGCAGCACCAGGCCGAAGGAGCCGAGGGTGGCGTCCGTGGTGGTGGTCAGCACCATCTGGTCCCGGCCGTCCTGCACGGCCTTCTTGGCCTGGGTGGTGCCGACGCCCTTGGGGTCGACGCCGGTGACGTCGATGCCGTACACCTTCCTCAGCCCCGGCGCGCAGTAGGGCCGTTGCACGCACTCGTCGCCGGCCGCGAGCCGCACTCTCAGCCGGGAGGCGCCGAGGTCGCTCAGGGTCTTCAGGCGGTGCCGCCGGGCATAGGAGGCGCTGACCGCGAAGGCGTTCTGGTCGACGGCCCGGCCCGGCGGCAGGACGGTGAGCCCGCGGGGCGTGGCCAGGGTGCGCAGCGCCCTCATCGTCGCGTCGAGGTCGGGTGAGCCGACCGGCCGGGCGCCGGCGCCGTGGGTCTTGGCGTTCAGCCAGTCGGCGAAGGTGGCCGCGTATTCGGGCACGACGTCGATCTGACCGGACTCCAGGGCCGGTTCGTACAGTTCCCGGTTGGCGACCGTGAGGATCGACGTCCGGTAGCCGGCCCGGTTCAGCAGCTGGGCGTACATATGGGCGAGCAGGTCGCTCTCGGTGAAGCCGGCCGAGCCGATGGTCAGGTGGTGGCTGTCGCCGGGCGGTGCGGTGACGCGGCCGCGCTCCTCCAGGGAGGGGCCGGTGGTGCAGGCGGTGAGCGTGAGCAGCACGGCGGCCGCCCATGCACGGCGCCCGCTCATCGGCCGCCCCGGGCCCACACCGGTGCCAGCCGTTCGGCGATCTCGAAGAGGCCCTCGACGACGAGCGCGAACACCGCGACGAGCAGCGCTCCCGCGACCACCTGGGGCGTGCTGGCGAGGTTGAAGCCCGCCGTGATGATCCGGCCCAGACCGCCGCCGCCCGCGAGCGCGGCGATGGTGGCGGTGGCGACGAGCTGCACGGCGGCGGTCCGCACCCCGTTCAGCACCAGGGGGAGCGCGAGGGGCAGTTCCACCCGGAACAGCATCTGCCGGCCGGTCATCCCCATGCCCCGCGCCGCCCGGACGACGTCCCGGTCGACCTCGCGCATCCCGACGTAGGCGTTGGTGAGCAGCGGCGGCACCGCGAACAGCACCAGGGCCACCACCGTGGGCCCCTCGCCCCATCTGCCGACCGGGGTCAGGAGCAGCAGGACCAGCACCGCGAAGGTGGGCACGGCCCGGCCGACGTTGGAGATGTTCACGGCGAGCGACCCACCCCGACCGAGGTGCCCGAGGACCAGGGCGACGGGCAGCGCGATCAGGCAGCTGACGACCAGGCAGACGACGGTGAGCTCCAGGTGCTGCAGCAGCCGGTGCGCCGCCCCGTCGTCGCCGGACCAGTGCGCGGGGTCCCCGAGCCAGTGCCAGGTGGCGGTGAGCGTGCTCACGGTCCGGCCGCCCTCCTCGCCCTCGCCCAGGGGGTGATCAGCCACTGGACGCCGAGCAGGAGCAGGTCGGCGGCGACCGCGATCAGCACGCACAGCGCCGACGCGGTGAGCACCTGGGCCTTGAAGTAGGTGTTCATGCCCGCGTAGATGAGGTTTCCCAGACCGCCGAAGCCGACGATCGCGCCGACCGTGACGAGCGAGACCGCCGAGACGGTCGCGATGCGCAGCCCGGCCATCGCGGCGGGCACGGCGAGGGGCAGCTCGACAGTGAGCAGCAGGCGGACCGGGCCGTAGCCGAGGCCGCGCGCCGCCTGCCGGGTCTCCTCCGGGACCGCGCGCAGGCCCGCGAGGATGTTGCGGACCAGCACGGTCAGCGAGTACAGCACGAGTCCGGCGACGACGAGGGTGGCCGAGAGGCCGTACAGCGGCAGCAGCAGCGAGAACATCGCGAGCGACGGGATGGTGTAGAGGATCGTCGTCACGGCGAGGACCGGGCCCGCCGCCCAGCGCCTGCGGCGGGCCGGCACCGCGAGCGACACGGCGACGAGCAGGCCGATGAGGACCGACAGGAAGGTCAGCTGCAGATGCTGGACGACCGCGTCGAGCAGGATGTGGCGGCGGCTGCTCAGATAGGCGCCGCAGATCCACTCGTTGCGCGCGAGGCAGTCGTCGGGGGGCGCGGTCACGGGTCCATTGCACCGGCACGACGCGGCGACCGGCGCGTTGGGGTGGCCCGTCCGAGGGGCCGGCTACCGCATCCCGGCCGTGTCCAGCAGGGCGGTCGCCGTCGCCGTGGGCAGTCCGTCGTCCAGGCGCTCCACGCGGGCGCCGGCCCGGGCGCTCGCGCCGTCGAAGACCAGCAGCAGCTGGCGGGCGAGCAGGTCGGGGTCGCGGGCGCCGCCCCGCTCGGCCTCGGTGCGGAAGATTCGCGCGAGGCGCTCCTTGACCGCACGGGCGACCTCGCTCGCCGGGTGGCCCGGGTTCTTCAGCTCGACCAGCACGGCGAGATAGGGGCAGCCGCGGTAGTCCGCGTCGAGGGAGGACTTCTCCAGCCGCTCGAAGACGTACAGGATGCGCTCGCGGGGGGCGGCCTGCGGGTCGGGGTGCGTGAGCTGGGCCTCGTACCAGGGGATCCGCCGCTCCAGGCTCGCGGCCAGCATCTCGTCCTTGCTCTCGAAGAGCTGGTACATCGACCGCTTGGACACGCCCGCCGCCCGGCACAGCGCCTCGACGCCGACGCCGACGCCGTCCCGGTAGGAGAGCCGGGCGGCCGCGTCGAGCAGCCGGTCGCGTGAGGATGCCCTGTCCGTGGTGGTCATAGGGGGAGGTTACCGCGCCGCGGGAGAAATGAAACCGATCGGTGTACTGCCTCGCCCGTCCCGCCGTCCCGGGGAGTCCCGTGGCCGGATCCAGGTGACAGAGCCGGTGAACAAGCGCTTAGATAGGAGCTGGTTCCTGCTCCCGACCCGCCGGAGGCCCCGTTGTTCACGTCCGTCGACGACGTCTCCGCCCGCCTCGCCGAGACCGGCTACCTCGCCTCGCCCGCCATCGCCACGACCGTCTTCCTCGCGGCCCGCCTGGGCAAGCCGCTGCTGGTGGAGGGCCCCGCCGGAGTGGGCAAGACCGAGCTGGCCAAGGCCGTCGCCCAGGTCGCCGGGGCGCGGCTGGTCCGGCTGCAGTGCTACGAGGGCGTGGACGAGTCCCGGGCGCTGTACGAGTGGAACCACGCCAAGCAGCTGCTGCGCATCAGCGCCGGCCGCGGTGAGAGCTGGGACGAGACCCGCACCGACATCTTCAGCGAGGAGTTCCTGCTGCCCCGCCCGCTGCTCACCGCCATCCGCGGCGACGAACCGACGGTGCTGCTCGTCGACGAGACCGACAAGGCCGACGTCGAGATGGAGGGCCTGCTCCTCGAGGTGCTCAGCGACTTCCAGATCACGGTCCCCGAGCTGGGCACGATCACCGCGAACCGCCGCCCGTTCGTCGTCCTGACCTCCAACGCGGGCCGGGAGCTGTCCGAGGCGCTGCGCCGCCGCTGCCTGTTCCTGCACATCGGCTTCCCGGAGGAGGAGCTGGAGCGGCGGATCGTCCGGCTGAAGGTGCCCGGCCTCGGCGAGGCGCTGACGGCGTCGGTGGTCCGGGTCGTCGGGGCGCTGCGCGCGATGGACCTGCGCAAGGCGCCGTCCGTCGCCGAGACCGTCGACTGGGCCCGCACCCTGCTCGCCCTGGGCGCCGACACGCTCGACGAGACGGTCGTACGGGACAGCCTCGGGGTGATCCTCAAGCACCAGGACGACATCCAGAAGGCCGCCGCCAAGCTCGACCTGGACGCGCTGTGACGGACGTCGCCGAGCGGATCACCGGTCTGGTCGGGGCGCTGCGCGCACACGGCGTGCGGATCGGCACCGGCGAGACGGTGGACGCCGCCCGCGCGGCCGAGGCGCTGGGGCTCGCGGACCGGGAGCTGCTGCGCGAGGGGCTGGCGGCGACACTGCTGCACGGCATCGGCCAGCGCCCTGTGTTCGACCCGGTCTTCGACCTGTACTTCCCGCGCGGGGTCGGCGGCCCGGACGGCGCCTGCGCGGACCGCGAGGAGCTGCGCGACCGGCTGGCCCGGGCGCTGGCCGCCGACGACCGGGCGCTGCTGGCCCGGCTGGCGGCCGAGGCCGTCGACGGCCTGGGCGGCTACGGGAGTTCACCGGGATCGGACGGCTGGTCGGCGTACCAGACGCTCGACCGGCTGCGCCCGCAGACCCTGCTGGCCCGGGTGCGGGCCGACGTGCGCGCCCGCGACGGACACCGGGCGGACTTCGCGGACCGGCTGCTGGACGACGAGATCCGGCGGCGCATCGAGGAGTTCCGGCGGCTGGTCGGGGCGGAGGCGCGGCGCCGGGTCGCCGAGCGGCGCGGCCGGGACGAGATCGCGCGACGCGCGGTGGCGCCGACCGCCGACCGCGTGGACTTCCTGGTCGCGAACCGGAACCAGCTCGCCGAGCTGCGCCGGGCGGTCCAGCCGCTCGCCCGCAAGCTGGCCACCCGGCTGGACGCCCGCCGCCGCCGGGCCGCGCGCGGCACGATCGACCTGCGCCGCACCCTGCGCTCCTCGCTGTCCACGGGCGGGGTGCCGATGCGGCCCGTGCTGCGCCGGCGGCGCCCGGCCCGGCCGGAACTGGTCCTGCTGTGCGACGTGTCCGGCTCGGTGTCCGGCTTCTCCGACTTCACGATGCTGCTGGTCCAGGCGCTGCACGACCAGTTCAGCAAGGTCCGGGTGTTCGCCTTCGTCAACCGGCTCGACGAGGTGACCGGCCTGCTCGACCACGGCCGCGCCGACCCCGAGGGCCTCGGCGCCCGCATCCGCGCCGAGGCCACACTCACCGGCTGGCACGGCAGCAGCGACTACGGCGTGGCGCTGGGCGAGTTCGCCGAGCGGTACGGCGCCGCCGTGGGCCCGCGGACCACGGTGTTCGTCCTCGGGGACGCCCGCACGAACATGAGCGACCCCAACCTGGCCGCCGTCCGCGACATCGCGCGCCGCGCCCGCCGCGTGCACTGGCTCAACCCCGAGCCACGCTCCCTGTGGGGCACCGGGGACTCGGCCGCGCCCGCCTACGCCGAACTGGTCGAGATGCACGAGTGCCGTACGGCCCGGCAGCTCAGTGCACTGGTCGGCCGGCTGCTGCCGGTGTGATCGACTGGTGCCGCACGACGGCACCCCGCACCGAAGGACCAGGACCATGAGCCACTCCCCCGTACCGCTGGGCACCTTCCCCACCCCCGTCGAACCGGCGCCCCGGCTCGCCGCCGCGCTCGGGCTCGGACCGGACGACCTGTGGATCAAGCGAGACGACCTGACCGGGCTCGGCGGGGGCGGCAACAAGATCCGCAAGCTGGAGTGGACGGTCGGCGCGGCCCTCGCCGAGGGCGCGGACACACTGGTCACCACGGGCGCCGCGCAGAGCAACCACGCCCGCCTGACCGCCGCCGCGGGCGCCCGCCTGGGGCTGGACGTCGTCCTCGTGCTGCGCGGCTCGGCCGGCGCGTCCCGCTCCGGAAACCTCGCCCTGGACGGGCTGTTCGGCGCCCGGCTCGCCTGGGCGGGCGACGTGGACCAGGCGGGGCTCGACGCGGCGGCGGCCGAGGTGTGCGCCCGGCTGCGCACGGACGGGGCCCGCCCGGCGCTGATCCCCTTCGG
>NZ_JBLEBI010000250.1:0-7769 GCF_047340315.1 Streptomyces sp. AF1A | reverse complement strand
CCGCCATCAACCGCGTGGGCCAGGAGGCGATCTTGGGCATGCGCAGACGGAAGATCCTCGTCGTCGCTGTCCGGGGGCGAACCGGCGACGACCCGCTGGCCTGGCACCGGGGCACGGGGGCGGGGCCCTGGCACCGGACGGCCGCCGGTCCCCGGCCGGGAGAGACTACGCTCGAAGGAGCATGACTTCCTCGCCCGTCCCCGGCACGCCCGGGCAGCCGTCCGCCGACCCCTCCGCCGGGAGGGGCGTGGACGACGCCCGCGCGCTCGACCAACGACTCGACACGCTCGCCCGCCAGCCTTTCCGTGCGAGGTTCCATCTGCGCGGGCGGGACCGGGCGACGGCCGAGCTCAAGGGGCGGGCCGCGATCCGGTGGCACGCCTACGACCTGATCGCCAAGCGGCTGGCCCCGGCCGAGCCGTACAAGGACGGCAAGCAGACCCCGTACCGGGGGCACCCGGTGTTCGTCGCCCAGCACGCGACCGCCACCTGCTGCCGGGGCTGCCTGCAGCGCTGGCACGGCATCCCCCAGGGGAGGCGGCTGAGCCGGGCGGAGCACGTCTACGTCGTGGACGTGATCTGCCGCTGGATCGAGCGCGAGCTGACGGGCGGGGCGGGCGCATGATCACGGGTGGCCGGATCGTGACGATCACGGAGGGCGGCTTCGGGCCGGTCCCGGGCCTCGGGTCCGTCCGGCCGGTACCCCTGTCGAGCCGAGCCCCGTCACGAGATATCTTGATGTCGAGCAATGTTGCAGACGTGGAGCGGAGCACCCGGTGACTGACTCGACCATCATCTACACCTACACAGACGAGGCCCCGGCCCTGGCGACGCATTCGTTCCTGCCGGTGGTCCAGGCGTACGCCTCGCAGGCCGGTGTGCCCGTGGAGACGCGCGACATCTCGCTGGCCGGGCGCATCATCGCCGTCTTCCCCGAGTACCTGAACGAGGACCAGCGCATCCCGGACGCGCTGAGCGAGCTGGGCGCCCTGGCCAAGACGCCCGCGGCCAACATCATCAAGCTGCCGAACATCTCGGCGTCCATCCCGCAGCTGAAGGCCGCCGTCGCCGAGCTGCAGAGCAAGGGCTACGCGCTGCCGGACTACCCGGACGACCCGAAGACCGACGAGGAGCGCGAGATCCGCGCCCGCTACGACAAGGTCAAGGGCTCCGCCGTGAACCCGGTGCTGCGCGAGGGCAACTCCGACCGCCGTGCCCCGGCGTCGGTGAAGAACTACGCCAAGACCCACCCGCACCGCATGGGCGCCTGGTCCGCCGAGTCCAAGACCAACGTGGTGACCATGGGCGAGAACGATTTCTGCTCCACCGAGAAGTCCGTGGTGATCTCCGAGGCCGGCAAGCTGCGGATCGAGCTGGTCGGCGAGGACGGCACCACCACCGTCCTGAAGGAGTCCGTACCGGTCCTCGAGGGCGAGGTCGTCGACGCCTCCGTCATGCACGTGGCCGAGCTGGAGAAGTTCCTCGCCGCGCAGGTCGCCCGCGCCAAGGAGGAGGGCGTCCTCTTCTCCGTGCACCTGAAGGCCACGATGATGAAGGTCTCCGACCCGATCATCTTCGGCCACGTGGTGCGCGCCTTCTTCCCGAAGACGTTCGCGAAGTACGGCGAGACCCTCAGGGCCGCCGGCCTGAGCCCGAACGACGGCCTCGGCGTCATCCTCAAGGGCCTGGAGAGCCTGCCCGAGGGCGCCGAGATCAAGGCCTCCTTCGACGCCGAGCTGTCCGAGGGCCCGGCCCTCGCGATGGTCGACTCCGACAAGGGCATCACCAACCTGCACGTCCCCTCGGACGTCATCGTGGACGCCTCCATGCCGGCCATGATCCGCACCTCCGGCCACATGTGGGGCCCGGACGGCCAGGAGCACGACACCCTCGCCGTCATCCCGGACTCCTCCTACGCCGGTGTCTACCAGGCCGTCATCGAGGACTGCCGGGCCAACGGCGCCTTCGACCCGTCGACCATGGGCTCGGTGCCGAACGTCGGCCTGATGGCGCAGAAGGCCGAGGAGTACGGCTCCCACGACAAGACCTTCGAGGTCCCGGCCGCGGGCACGGTCCGCGTGACCGACCAGGCCGGCAACGTCCTGATCGAGCAGCCGGTCGCCCAGGGCGACATCTTCCGCGCCTGCCAGACCAAGGACGACCCGATCCGCGACTGGGTCAAGCTGGCCGTCACCCGCGCCCGCGCCACCGGCGACCCGGCGGTGTTCTGGCTGGACCGCAACCGCGCCCACGACGCCAAGCTGATCGCCAAGGTCGAGCAGTACCTGCCGGAGCACGACACCGAGGGACTGGACATCAGGATCCTGTCCCCCGTCGAGGCCACCAAGCTGTCGGTGGAGCGCATCCGCCGCGGCGAGAACACCATCTCGGTGACCGGCAACGTGCTGCGTGACTACCTGACCGACCTCTTCCCGATCCTGGAGCTGGGCACCAGCGCCAAGATGCTGTCGATCGTCCCGCTGATGGCGGGCGGCGGCCTGTTCGAGACGGGCGCCGGCGGCTCCGCGCCCAAGCACGTGCAGCAGCTGCTCAAGGAGAACTACCTGCGCTGGGACTCGCTGGGCGAGTTCTTCGCCCTGGTGCCGTCCTTCGAGCAGTACGCGACGGCCACCGGCAACGCCCGCGCCAAGGTCCTCGCCGACACCCTCGACCGGGCCACGGCGACCTTCCTCAACGAGGACAAGTCCCCGACCCGTCGCGTCGGCGGCATCGACAACCGCGGCAGCCACTTCTACCTGTCCCTGTACTGGGCGCAGGAGCTGGCCCGGCAGACCGACGACGCCGACCTGGCGAAGGCGTTCGCGCCGCTCGCCGAGACGCTGGCCGCGAACGAGCAGAAGATCGTGGACGAGCTGATCGGCGTGCAGGGCAAGCCGGCCGACATCGGCGGCTACTACAAGGTGGACAAGGCCAAGGCGGACGCGGTCATGCGCCCGTCGGCCACCTGGAACGAGGCGCTGGCGTCCCTGAGCTGACGCCCGCGGCACCGAGCCGCCCACCGCGCTGATCCCTCCGCCCCGGCCGGACCCCGGCCGGGGCGGAGGCGCGCTGGGACACCGCCCGGTGCGGCCGGCCGTCACCACTCCCGGACGGCGACCAGCTCCTCCGCGTCCGCGTCCGCGAAGCCGTAGGCCCGCGCGACGAACCCGAAGTCCCCGGTTATCTCCTCGCGGGCCACGGTCTCGATCTCACTGCCGGCCGCCTCGAACTCGGCCTCCAGCGCGTTGAACTCCTCGGTGGCCGCCCGCGTCAGCCGGTACAGCGCGGCCAGGTCGGCGGGCCCTTCGGCCTCGATCCGGGCGCACAGGGCGAGCAGTATCCCGCGGCCCTTGTCCACGAGGTGGTCCGGAAAGTACCCGTCCCGGTACAGCGCGGCCAGGAAGGCGTGCCCCGCCACCTTCGGATTGCTGATCGGCATGCCGGAGCCCTGCCCCTCGCTCGGCTCCTATCCGCAAAAGCCGCTCCCCTACGAGCTGCACGGCGCCGGCCCGCGCCCGCCGGTGTGCCTGGGCACGGACGCCTTCCACACCCCGCCCGAGCTGACCGAGGCGGCCCGCACGGCGTTCTCCGGCTGCGGCGGGACGGGCCTGGACAGCCCCTTCCGCGGCACCTACGTGCCCCTGGAGTACTACGGCGCCGACACCCGGGGCGGCGCGCTCATGGTCGAGATCCGGCGCGACACGTACATGACCGAGCCGGGCGGTCCCGCAGGTCCGGGGCTGGAGCGGCTCGCCGCCGCCCTGGCCGCGCTGGTCGACGCGCTGTAGCCGTCCGGCCGGAGCACTCGGGCGGGGCGGGGCCGGTGCGGCGGATCGGGGTGGAGCACATGACAAGCCTCGAGACCGGCACGCCGCCCGGCCGGCGCCCCGGTCCCCGACGGGCCCGCGCCCGATCCGGCCAGGGCGGGACCGGCCGCTGGGTCTGCGGCTCGCGGTGCCGCCACAGCAGGTGAAGCGGCGGCACGGGACGGCGATCCGCGGCCCCGGACGCCGCCCGTCACCGGTGATCCGGCCTCAGGCTCGCAGCCACTCCGTGACGATCACCTCCGCGCCGGTGCGCAGTCTGAGGGCGAACGGGCCGGCCGGCGGGCTGTCGCTGGTGAAGCGCCCGAGGGTGTCGACGGCGACCGGGCGGGCGGTCTGCGGGCCGCCGAGCACCTCGATGCGCGCAGACTGCGGCGGCAGCACCTGGCCGATCATCCCCTCCTCGGTGACCTCGACGTCGACGGTGACCCGTCCCGCGCGGAACGTCAGCATGCGCGGCGGGTCCACGACGCCCCGCACCGGCACCGCGTCCACCAGCGAGTCGAAGGTCAGCTCGGCGATCCGGGCGTCCAGGTCGTACAACGCGTAGGCGTCGACCGCGAGTTGGCGCAGGCTCTCCGGGACGGGGTCCAGGACGGCCGCCGCCTCGCGCAGCTCCTCCTCCAGCAGGGCGTCCGCCGCCTCCGCGCCGTCCATGCCCTCGTAGTCCTCGTAGCCTTCGTAGCCCTCGTACCCGCCGTCCTGCTCGTCGTCGCGGTTCATGCCGCACCCCGTGCGTCCATCCGGGCCCGCAGCCGGCGCAGGCAGCGCTGGCGCAGAGGTCCGATGCTGCCGACCGCGATGCCGAGCGCGGCCGAGATCTCCACATAGCTGGGCGGCGGCGAGGCGATCAGCACGCGCAGTAACTGCCGGCAGCGCTCGCCCAGTTCGTCCAGCTCCCGCCACAGGCGGCGGACCCGCTCGGCCCGGTCAGCCGCCTCCTCGTGGTCGATCAGCGTCTGCTCCGGCGTACGGTCGTCGCTGGCCCGGTCCAGTACCTGCGGATCGTCCGTCAGCGTCAGCCGCGTGAGGCTCCGCAGCACCTTCAGGCACTCGTGGCGGGTGGTGCTGGCCAGCCACGAGCCCGCCTTGTCGGGCTCCCGGATCCGGCCCAGGTGCTGGGCGAAGCGGAACCACACGGTCTGGTAGACCTCGTGCCCGTCGGCGTCCGAGAGCCGGTGTGCGCGCACGACCGACCACACCAGCGGACTCAGCCCTTCCACCAGCGCCTTCCAGGCCGCGGCGTCCCCGTCGACGGCGGACCGGACGAGCGCGCCGACCTCTGTTCGGTCCACGGCTCCACCCCTCGTGTACGGCTCGTCATCGTACGCCGTGGAGCGGAGGGTTCCGGCCCTCATGCGGGCAGCGCGGGGCTCGGCACCGGGACGGGGCGCCAGGTGGGCGGTCGCAGCGCCGGTACGTGCGCCCCGCGCACCTCGGCCCGGTCGGTGGTGTCCGCCAGCAACCGGGCGCCTGCCGTGCGCGGGTCGCGCTCCCGCAGCGCCGTCATCCGGGCGGCGACGAGGCCCGCGACGACCGGGGTGGCGAAGGAGGTGCCGCTCCACTGTGCGAGCCCGTCGAACATCACCTGGTCCGGCTTGGCCCCGGTGCTCTCCCGGCCCTCGCTCAACACGCCCGTGTGACGCGGGAACTGGCAGGTGCAGGTGTAGCCGGCGCCGTACCGGCAGGTGTCGTAGGTGGAGTGCTGGTAGAGGTACGGCACGGGCGTGTCGAAGCCGGTGAGGGCGCTGGTGAGGCGCTCACCGGGGGCGTACGCCCGCACCCAGGCGCCGTGGTTGCTGAAGCAGGCCCCGCTCTCGCCGTCCGAGCGCAGGGCGCCGACGGACAGCACGCTGTCCGCGTACTCGGGCAGGGCCGCGTAGGCGGCGGGCCAGAACGGGATGTCACTGGCGTTGTTCCCGGCGGCGGCGACCAGCAGGGTGCGCTGTCCGCGCAGTTCACGCATGAAGGCGTCCAGTCCGATCAGCCCGTCGTCGCCCTCGGCGGGGGTGCCCGCGGACAGGCTGAGGACGTCGGGCCAGCCGCCCTGGTCGACGGCCTCGAAGAGCCGGGCGCCGAACTCGGACTCCAGCACGGCGCCCGCGTCGTTGAGGGTGCCCCGGACGGTGATGTCGGTGCACGGTGCGACGGCCGCGAGGATCCCGGCGATGAACGTGCCGTGGCCGACGTACTGGCGCAGCACCCCGTCGCCGTCGGTCTCGTCGAGCTGGGCGTCGCCCGTGGTGTGGGCGAGCAGCGGGTAGGCGCGGTGGTCGTGCACCAGACCGGTGTCGACCACCAGGACGCGGACGGCCGTGCCGGGGTCGTAACCCTCCTGCGCGGCCGCCGGGTTGGGCGATCCGGTGCGGGCGACGGGCACCGGCTCGTCACCGGGGCAGGCGTTGACCGCGATGTGCACGACGTGGTTGCGGCCGACCAGCCGGCGGCCCCGGCGCTCCTCGGCCTCGCGCAGGGCGCGCAGGGCGTGCGGGACGGTGTCGTCGCCGAGGGACGGGTCGCCGACCCGGATGCGGGTGACGCCGGTGCGGTCGCTGTCCGGGCCGATGCGGCGCACATGCTCGGGCACCAGCCCGCGGGTCTCGGTGAAGTGGGCGCGCACGGTGTCCTCGACGACCCGGGCCTCCTCGCCGGCCCGGGCGAGGACGACTCCCTTCTCGTACAGGAACCGGGCGTCCTCGTCCGGGCCCATCGCCAGCGGAACTCCGGGCATCGAGCGCTGGATGTGGCCGAACTGCTCGTGGAATCGCTGGGGTGCCATTCCGGATCCTCCCCCTCGGGACGGTGTACGACAGTGAGAGCCGCCAGGCCGTCGTCTGATACACCAGGCCACTACCATGCGAGGGGTGACAGCGGGAAGCGCGTCGGTCCTCGAACTGCTGCCGATGGTGTTCGCCGACCCGGGCGAGGCCCGGGCGCGCGCGGAACAGGTGCTCGGGGCCGGTCCGCCGCCGCTGCACGCCAGCGTCGCCCACCAGGTCCTCGGCATCTGGCAACGGGACTTCGGCGATCTGCGGATCGCGCTCAGGCATCTGCGCAGGGCCCGGGACCTGGCCGCGCGCGCCGAGTCGGCCGACCGGGAGGCGGACGTGCTCGCGACGCTGGGGGTCGCACTGGTGCACGCGGGGCGCACGCGGCAGGGGCTCGCGTCCTTCGAGCGGGGTGTCGCGCGGGGCACCGGGCACACCCGGGCCCGGGTGCTGTACCGGCGGGCCTATGTGTGGTGGGTGCTGGGGCGTCACCGGGAGGCGCTGGAGGACGTGCGGCGGGCGCTGCCGGTGCTGCGGCAGGTCGCCGACGACATCTGGACCGCGCGGGCGCTGACCCTGCGGGCGACGGTGCATCTGGCGCTGGGCGCGGTGGACCGGGCGGTGGCCGACTTCACGGCGGCGGAGCGGCTGTGGGACACCACCGGCCAGGAGCACGACAAGGCGGACGTGGTGGAGAGCCGGGGCCTGGCCGCCTTCCGGTCCGGGGACATCCCGGCGGCGCTGCGGCTGCTGGACGAGGCCGAGGAGCGGTACGCCAAGCTGGGCACGCCGACGTACAACCTGTCGATCCGGCGCTGCGAGGTGCTGATGGCGGCGGGCCTCGCTCCGGAGGCGCTGGCCGAGGCGGACGCGGCGATCGCACTGCTGGAGCGGATCGGCGGGCAGTCCACCCGCAAGGCCGAGTTGCTGCTGGCGGCCGCGCGGGCGGCCCGCTCGGCCGGGGACGCGCACACCGCCGCCGCCCGCGCCGCCGTCGCCGTACGGCTGTTCGCGGCGCAGCGGCGGACGTGGTGGGAGACGCACGCCCGGCTGGTGCTGATCGAGGCGCGGGCGGCGGGCGGGCCCCGGTCGGGGCGGCTGGTGGGGGACGCGGCGGCGGTCGCGCAGCGGCTGGCCTCCTTCGGCTCTCCTGCGGCGCCCGAGGCGTCCCTCCTCG
>NZ_JBLEBI010000025.1:0-60865 GCF_047340315.1 Streptomyces sp. AF1A | reverse complement strand
TGCCCGCGGTGCCCGGCCGCCGACCGCCAGACCGTGACGAACGTGTCCTGCAGCACCTCGCGCACCACCTCGGGGTCGGCGCAGCGCCGGGTCAGCCGCGCGTGCAGCCACCCCGCGTGCCGGTCGTACAGGGCGGCCATCGCGGCCGCGTCCCCCGCGGCGACGGCCCGCACCAGCGCCGCGTCGCCGCCGGCACCGTCGTCCTTCTCCCGCTGGCCCCCCATGGGGCGGAACAGTCTCACACCCCCTCTATCGATCACCGCGCCGGCGCCGGATCACTCCCGCGCGGATTTTCGGGGCGAGTGCCGGCGGTGTCTCTGGGTAGGCCTGCCCTAACCCCGCCAGATGCCGCAGCATCCGACATACCGACGACCTCACCTGACGACCTCGCTCGACGACCTCACCCAAGGAGGCCCCGTGGCCGCACCGGCTCGACTCTCGATCCCGCCCCAGTGGAAACACGAGGAGAAACCCATCGGCGGCCAGCCCTTCAGCGCGGAGAGCGCGTGCGCGCAGACGCCGCTGACGAGCGAGCCGCCGCTGCCCGACGCCGAGCCCCTGACCAGCGAGCCCCCCATGGCCGACGCGACCCCGCTGACCAGCGAGTCGGACCCGGTCCCGGACTGCCTCGGCCCGGGGCTGTAGATGCCCGCGGCGCTCGAGGACGAGGACCTGTCGCGGCTCGCCCAGCTGCACGGGGTGGCCACCTCCTACAGCCCGGCGCCGGGCCGCACCGTGCCGGTCCCCGCCTCCGCCGTGGCCGCCGCACTGGCCGCGCTCGGCGTCGACGCGGGCACCCCGGACGCCGTGCGCGCCGCGCTCGCCGCGCGGGAGCGCGAACTGCGTGAGCGCCTGCTGCCGCCGACGGTCGTGCACTGGGCCGGTGACGCGTGCGGCCCCGCGGCACTCGCCGCCCTGCCGCCCGGCACCCGCCTGCGCATCGAGACCGAGCAGGGGGAGGACCGCGACGGCACCGCGGATCTCCCGCTGGGTGTCCACCGTGTGACCGCGCTGGCGCCCGACGGCCGCACCGGCCACGCGCACCTCGTCGTCGCCCCCGACCGGCTGCCCGCCCCGCCCGTCCGCTGCCACGGCCTGCTCGTCCAGCTGTACTCCCTGCTCTCCCGCCGCTCCTGGGGCATGGGCGACCTCGGCGACCTGGCCGAGCTGGCCGGCTGGGCCGGACGCACTGCCGGCGTCGGATTCGTGCAGGTCAACCCGCTGCACTCGGCCGTCCCCGGCGCCCCCACCGACCCGTCCCCGTACCGGCCCTCCTCCCGCCGCTTCCCCGACCCCGTCCACCTGCGGATCGAGGACGTCCCCGAGTTCGGCCACGCCGGGGACCGCGAGCGGCTGGGCGGGCTGCTGGAGCGGGCCGAGCGGCTGCGGGCCGCCGTCCTCGACAAGGGCGCCCTCATCGACCGGGAGGCCGTCTGGGAACTGAAACGGGAGGCGCTGGAGATCGTCCTGCGGGTGCCCCTGGGACCGGGACGCCAGGCCGCCTACGACGACTTCCGCGCCGCCCACGGCCAGGCCCTCGAGGACCACGCGACCTGGTACGCCCTCGCCGAGACCCACGGCTCCGACTGGCAGCTGTGGCCGGAGGGCCTGCGCGACCCCCGCTCGGCGGCCACCGCCCGCGCCCGTGCCGAGCTCGCCGACCGCGTCGAGTTCCACACCCGCCTGGCCTGGCTCACCGACGGCCAGCTGCGGGCCGCCCAGCGCGCCGCCCGCGAGGCCGGCATGCCCGTCGGGATCGTGCACGACCTCGCCGTCGGCGTACACCCCGCCGGCGCCGACGCCTGGGCGCAGCAGGACGTGTTCGCCGCCGGCATGTCGGTGGGCGCCCCACCGGACGCCTTCAACGCCCGCGGCCAGGACTGGGGCCTGCCGCCCTGGCGCCCGGACCGGCTCGCCGCGTGCGGCCACGCCCCCTACCGCGACCTGCTGCGCGCCCTGTTCCGCTACGCCGGTGCCCTGCGCATCGACCATGTCATGGGCCTGTTCCGGCTGTGGTGGGTCCCCCAGGGCAGCCCGCCCACCGAGGGCACCTACGTCCGCTACGACGCCGAGGCGATGCTCGCCATCCTCGCCCTGGAGGCGGGCCGGGCCGGTGCCGTGGTCATCGGCGAGGACCTCGGCACCGTCGAGCCCGGCGTGCGCGAGGCGCTGCAGCGGCGCGGGGTGCTCGGCACCTCGGTGCTGTGGTTCGAACGCGACTGGGAGGGCGACGGCCGCCCGCTGCCGCCCGAGCGCTGGCGCGCCGACTGCCTGGCCACCGCCACCACCCACGACCTGCCGCCCACCGCCGCCCGGCTCACCGGCGACCACGTCGACCTGCGCGACCGGCTCGGCCTGCTGACCCGCTCGGCAGCCGAGGAACGCGCCGAGGCCGTCGCCGACACCGCGGAGTGGCTCGCCCTGCTGGGCAGCCTCGGCCTGCTGAACCTCACCGCCGCCGGACCGCCCGGCACCGACGAGGAGGAGGAGATCCGCGCGGTCCACCGCTTCCTGCGGCGCACCCCGGCCCGCCTGATCGGCGTCTGGCTCCCGGACGGCGTGGGCGACCGCCGCCCGCAGAACCTGCCGGGCACGCGGGACGAGTATCCGAACTGGCGGCTGCCGATCGCCGACCGGGACGGCAGGCCGGTGCCGCTGGAGGAGCTGGCGGCCTCGCCCCGGCTCCGGGCCCTGCTGGCGGTGTTCAGGGAGGCCGACGTGCCCTGAGCCCGCGCTACGGGACCCCGGACGCGCGGCCTTCCGGGTGATTCGCTAACTTGAAGGCGTGGACAAGAAGAACGCCCTGCGCGCCGGCGCCCTGGCCGCCGGTACGACGCTGATGATGCTGCTCATGTCGTCCCCCGCGCTCGCGCTGACCCGCGACGACGGCGACGACCCCGGCCCGGGACTGAGCGTCATCCAGACGCTGGGCCTGTACGTGCTGATCCCGCTGGCGCTGTTCGCGGTCATCGCCGGTCTGGTGATGCTGCTGGACAAGTCCCGCGCCAAGACGGCCTCCACCTCGCGCAACGTCGACGTCAAGTCCGACGCCAAGGCCTGACCGGACCACCGGTTCTCCCGCCGGGGGCGCCCGCCCTCCCGCCGGTACGCGCACACCTCGTACCCGGGTGAGAGCGGCGCCCCCGGCGTTTTCGCGTCCGGGCGACCGCCGTCACGGCGCGAGCCGCCGCGCGGCTCCTCGTGTGCTCACGGGCTTTCCCTCGCTCGTATATGCCCCGCCCGCTCGTGCGCTCACGGGCCCGACTGCGCTGACACGTTGTCGTTGGCTCACGGCTGTTCGTGCGCTCACGGGCGCGCGCACGCTCACCGCTGCTCGTGCGGTCACGGGTTCGGTGCGGTCAGGTAGCGCTGCACCGTCGGACCCAGCCACGCCACCAGCTCCTGCCGGGACAGCGCCGTCGTCGCCGGCAGGCGCAGCACATAGCGGGTCAGGGCCATCCCCAGCATCTGGGTGGCGCACAGCGCGGCCCGCGTCGGCACCTGCTCGGGGTCGGGGCACACCTGCCGGGCCGCCGGCAGCAGCTGCTCGCGGAAGATGCCCCGCATGCGCTCGGCGCCGGCGTCGTTGGTGATCCCGACCCGCAGGATCGCCCGCAGCTCCTCGTTCCCCTCCCACGCGTCGAGGAAGTGGGCCACCAGCGCCCGCCCGACCTCCTCCCGCGGCACCCGCCTCAGGTCGGGCATGCGCAGATCGAGCGTGACGGCCGCCGCGAACAACCCCTCTTTGCTGCCGAAGTAGCGCATCACCATCGACGGGTCGATGCGCGCGTCCCTGGCGATGGCCCGGATCGTCGCGCGCTCGTAGCCGTCCGAGGCGAAGCGTTCCCGGGCGGCGGCGAGGATCGCGCCGCGGGTGGCGTCGGAGCGGCGCGGCTGGGGCGGCGGCCGGTGGTCCTTGTCGCGGTCATCCGTGCTGGCAGTCATGTCAACAAGCGTAGGCCAACATACGTGGGCCAACAAGTGTTGACCCTCGATGCGGGCCGCCGTACGCTTGCCAACAAGCGTTGACCAACAGTCGTTGACCACAAGCGTTGACCAACATGCGTTGGCACCCCCAGGAGGCCCCATGACCGGCACCGCGGGACGCACCACGGGACACAACACCACCAGCGGAAACGCCAACGGACCCGGCACCGCGAACGTGGTCGTCGTCGGCTCCGGCCCCACTGGCCTGCTGCTCGCCGGCGACCTCGCCGCCGCCGGGGTCCCGGTCACCGTGCTCGAGAAGCGCCCCCACGGGATCAGCAATCTCTCCCGCGCCTTCGTCCTGCACGCCCGCACACTCGAGCAACTGGACGCCCGGGCCCTGGCCGACGACCTGGAGGCCGTCGGCCGGCCCCTCGACCGGCTCCGGCTCTTCGGCCGCCTCGCCATCGACCTCTCCGCCCTCCCCTCCCGCTTCAACCACCTCCTCGTCCTCCCGCAGTACGAGGTCGAGAAGGTCCTGGAGCGGCGGGCGGTACAGGCGGGCGCCGAGTTCCGGTACGAGACCGAGCTGACCGGCCTCACGCAGGACGCCGCCGGGGTCACGGTCGAGGTCCGCGGGCCGCAGGGGCGTACCGAGAGCCTGCGCGCCGCGTACGTCGTCGGAGCCGACGGCATGCGCAGCGCGGTGCGGGAGGCGGTCGGGCTTCCGTTCCCGGGCACGTCGGTGATCCGGTCCGTGGTCCTCGCCGACGTCAGGCTGGCGGAGGAGCCGGAGACCCTGCTCACCGTCAACGCGGTCGGCGACGCCTTCGCCTTCCTCGCGCCCTTCGGCGACGGCTACCACCGGGTGATCGGCTGGCACCGCGGCCGCAACGTGCCCGACACCGCGCCGCTGGACCTGGCGGAGATCAAGGAGATCACCCGGCTCGCCCTCGGCCGGGACTACGGGATGCACGACCCCCGCTGGATGTCCCGCTTCCACAGCGACGAGCGGCAGGCGCCGGCCTACCGGGTCGGCCGGGTCTTCCTCGCCGGGGACGCCGCGCACGTGCACACCCCGGCGGGCGGCCAGGGCATGAACACCGGCCTGCAGGACGCGGCCAACCTGAGCTGGAAGCTGGCCGCGGTCGCCGGCGGCCACGCGGATGACGGGCTGCTCGACAGCTACCAGACCGAACGGCACCCGGTCGGCCGGGCGGTGCTGCGCAGCAGCGGCGGAATCGTGCGCCTGGCCATGGCCAAGCGCCCCTGGACCCTCGCCGCCCGCGCCGCGCTCACCATGTTCCTGAACGCCGTCGGCCCGGCCCGCCGCGCGGTCGCCGCCCAGGTCACCGGCGTCGGCTACCGCTACCCCGCCCCCGCGGCGCCCACCGCCTGACCGGCACCCGTGTCCCGGACGTCCGCCTCGCGGGCGGCACCCGCCTGTACGAGGCGCTGCGCGGGGGCCGCTTCGTGCTGATCACCCCGGAGCCGTACGAGGCGGGGCCCGGTCGCGCCGGGCGCCTGGCCGTGGCCCACTGGGCGAGCGGCCGTCGTACGGCGCTGCTGGTGCGCCCCGACGGCTACGTCGCCTGGGCCGCCGACTCCACCGGCCCCGCGGCGATCGAGTCGGCCGTGACCCGCTTCCTGGGCCCGGCGGCATGAGTCACCGCGCCGGCTCCTGGCCGTCGCCGTCAGCAGGTCCCGCAGCAGGTCGGCCGGTCGGCCGGCCTGTTCGGCGTGCAGGGCGGACAGGGCGGGCAGGGCGTCGCGCCGTGCGGCCGGGCCCGCGCCGACGGCCTCGTCGATCAGGCGCGGCTTCTCCTCGGTGAGCGCGACCCGGAGGCCGCGCCGGTCGTGCGGGCCGGGCGGTCCCGCCGTACCTCGTACAGGAAGCAGCCGTACTCCACCGCCCGCACGTGCACCAGGGCCACCTCCGGGTCGGCGAACGCGTCGGTGAGAGCCGGTTCGAAGTCCTGCGGCTCCCGGACCAGCCGCCCGCCGAGGATGCGGCCGTCGGCCGCATAGCGCCGCAGCACCCGGTGGGCGCCGGTGAACGGCAGGGCGCCGCCCTCGGGACGGGCGCACTCCTCCGCGTGGATGAAGACCGGGCCCTGCTCGTCGTAGGCGCCGGGATCGGCCCCCGTGCCGGCCGCCCAGCGGCGCAGCGGCGCGTACGAGACCAGGGCGATCGACTCGCCGGGCGCGCTGCGGCGCAGGCAGCAGCGCAGCGGCGCGCCGCCCTCCTCGTCGGTGAAGGGAGCCATGGGGCGGCCCGCGTCGTCGGCGGTGCGCAGTTCCTTCAGGACCCCGGGCGGGACGGCCCGTGCGGTGTACGTCGTCGTCATGCGTCCAGCGTCGCGTCGCGATGCCCCGCTGACCGGCGGGATCCGGACATCGCGTTACCGGTGGATGGCATGGAAGGATGGCGCAACCGACACATAACGAGGAGATGACCGCGTGCCTGGCACAAACCTGACTCGCGAAGAGGCACAGCAGCGGGCCGAGCTGCTCGCCGTTGACTCGTACGAGATCGATCTCGACCTCTCCGGCGCGCAGGAGGGCGGTACCTACCGGTCCGTGACCACGGTGCGCTTCGACGTCGCCCGGGGCGGCGCCGAGTCCTTCATCGACCTGGTGGCGCCGGCCGTCCAGGAGGTGGTGCTCAACGGCGACCGGCTGGACCCCGCCGAGGTCTTCAAGGACTCGCGGATCGCCCTGCCGGGGCTGCTGGAGGGCCGGAACGTCCTGCGGGTCGTCGCCGACTGCGCCTACACCAACACCGGCGAGGGCCTGCACCGCTTCGTCGACCCGGTCGACGACCAGGCCTACCTCTACACCCAGTTCGAGGTCCCGGACGCCCGCCGCGTCTTCGCCTCCTTCGAGCAGCCGGACCTCAAGGCCACCTTCCAGTTCACCGTGAAGGCGCCCGAGGGCTGGACCGTCGTCTCGAACTCGCCGACGCCGGAGCCGAAGGACAACGTCTGGGTCTTCGAGCCGACCCCGCGGATCTCGTCGTACATCACGGCCCTGATCGTCGGCCCGTACCACTCGGTGCACAGCGTGTACGAGAAGGACGGCCAGTCCGTGCCGCTCGGCATCTACTGCCGGCCCTCACTCGCCGAGTTCCTCGACTCGGACGCGATCTTCGAGGTGACCCGGCAGGGCTTCGACTGGTTCCAGGAGAAGTTCGACTACGCGTACCCCTTCGAGAAGTACGACCAGCTGTTCGTGCCCGAGTTCAACGCGGGCGCCATGGAGAACGCCGGTGCCGTCACCATCCGCGACCAGTACGTCTTCCGGTCCAAGGTGACCGACGCGGCGTACGAGGTGCGCGCGGAGACGATCCTGCACGAGCTGGCCCACATGTGGTTCGGCGACCTGGTCACCATGGAGTGGTGGAACGACCTGTGGCTGAACGAGTCGTTCGCCACCTACACCTCCATCGCCTGCCAGGCCGCCGCGCCCGGCTCGAAGTGGCCGCACTCGTGGACCACGTTCGCCAACTCGATGAAGACCTGGGCCTACCGGCAGGACCAGCTGCCGTCCACGCACCCGATCATGGCGGACATCCGCGACCTGGACGACGTGCTGGTCAACTTCGACGGCATCACGTACGCCAAGGGCGCCTCCGTCCTCAAGCAGCTCGTCGCGTACGTCGGCCAGGACGAGTTCTTCAGGGGCGTGCAGGCCTACTTCAAGCGGCACGCGTTCGGCAACACCCGCCTGTCCGACCTGCTGGGCGCGCTGGAGGAGACCTCCGGCCGCGACCTGAAGACCTGGTCGAGGAAGTGGCTGGAGACGGCCGGCATCAACGTCCTGCGCCCGGAGATCGAGACGGACGCCGACGGGGTCGTCACCTCCTTCGCCGTCCGCCAGGAGGCCCCGGCGCTGCCCGCCGGCGCCAAGGGCGAGCCGGTCCTGCGCCCGCACCGCATCGCGATCGGCCTGTACGACCTGGACGGCACGAGCGGCAAGCTGGTGCGCACCGACCGGATCGAACTGGACGTCGACGGTGAGCTGACCGCCGTGCCGCAGCTGGCCGGCCGGCGCCGCCCGGCCGTCGTCCTGCTCAACGACGACGACCTGTCCTACGCCAAGGTCCGCCTGGACGAGGAGTCGCTGCGGACGGTCACCGAGCACCTCGGCGACTTCGAGCAGTCCCTGCCGCGCGCCCTGTGCTGGGCCTCGGCCTGGGACATGACGCGGGACGCGGAGCTGGCCACCCGGGACTACCTCGCCCTCGTCCTGTCCGGCATCGGCAAGGAGTCCGACATCGGCGTCGTGCAGTCGCTGCACCGCCAGGTCAAGCTGGCCATCGATCTGTACGCCGACCCGGCCGCCCGCGAGGCCCTGCTGACCCGGTGGACCGACGCCACGCTGGCCCACCTGCGGGCGGCCGAGGCGGGCAGCGACCACCAGCTGGCCTGGGCGCGGGCCTTCGCGGCGACCGCGCGCACCCCCGAGCAGCTGGACCTGCTGGAGGGGCTGCTGGACGGCACGCAGACCGTCGAGGGCCTGGCCGTGGACACCGAGCTGCGCTGGGCGTTCGTGGAGCGGCTCGCCGCGGTCGGCCGGTTCGACGAGGCGGAGATCGCCGCCGAGTACGAGCGGGACAGGACGGCCGCCGGTGAGCGGCACGCGGCCACCGCCCGCGCGGCCCGCCCGACGGCCGAGGCCAAGGCGGAGGCGTGGGCGTCGGTCGTCGAATCCGACAAGCTGCCCAACGCCGTGCAGGAGGCCGTGATCGGCGGCTTCGTGCAGACCGACCAGCGTGAGCTGCTGGCGCCGTACACGGACCGGTACTTCGAGGTCGTGAAGGACATCTGGGACTCCCGCTCGCACGAGATCGCCCAGCAGATCGCCATCGGCCTGTACCCCTCGCTCCAGGTCGTCGAGGAGACCCTGGCGAAGACGGACGACTGGCTGGCGGCGGCCGAGCCCAACGCGGCCCTGCGCCGCCTGGTCTCGGAGTCCCGCGCCGGCGTCGAGCGCGCCCTGAAGGCACAGGCCGCGGACGCCGCCGCCTAGCGGCCCCCGCGGAACGCAAGGGGGCGGCCACCGCGCGGTGGCCGCCCCCTTTCCGTACCGGCGCGCTACTTCTCGTTCAGCTCCGCCGCGACCAGCTCCGCGAGCTGCACCGCGTTCAGCGCGGCGCCCTTGCGGAGGTTGTCGTTGGAGATGAACAGGGCCAGGCCGTTGTCCACCGTCTCGTCGCGGCGGATGCGGCCGACGTACGACGGGTCCTGGCCGGCCGCCTGCAGCGGGGTCGGGATGTCGGAGAGCGCCACGCCCGGCGCCTTCGCGAGCAGCTCGGTGGCGCGCTCGGGGGACACGGGGCGGGCGAACCGGGCGTTGACCTGGAGCGAGTGCCCGGAGAAGACGGGGACGCGCACGCAGGTGCCGGAGACCTTCAGCCCGGGGATCTCCAGGATCTTGCGGGACTCGTGGCGCAGCTTCTGCTCCTCGTCGGTCTCGTTCAGACCGTCGTCGACGAGGTTGCCGGCGAACGGCAGCACGTTGAAGGCGATGGTGCGCTTGTAGACCTGCGGCTCGGGGAAGTCGACCGCCGCGCCGTCGTGGGTGAGCCGGTCGGCCTCGTCGGCCACCTTCTGCACCTGGCCGTGCAGCTCGGCCACGCCCGCGATGCCCGAGCCGGACACCGCCTGGTAGGTGGCGACGACCAGTGCCTCCAGGCCGGCCTCCTCGTGCAGCGGCTTGAGGACCGGCATCGCGGCCATCGTGGTGCAGTTGGGGTTGGCGATGATGCCCTTGGGGCGGTCGGCGATCGCGTGCGGGTTCACCTCGGCGACGACCAGCGGCACCTCGGGGTCCCGGCGCCAGGCCGAGGAGTTGTCGATCACGACGGCGCCCTGGGAGGCGACCTTCTCGGCCAGCGCCCTGGAGGTGGAGCCGCCCGCGGAGAAGAGCACGATGTCGAGGCCGGTGTAGTCGGCGGTCGCCGCGTCCTCCACCGTCACGCCGTCCAGCACGGTCCCGGCCGAGCGGGCCGAGGCGAACAGGCGCAGCGCGGTGACCGGGAAGTTCCGCTCCGCGAGGATCCTGCGCATGACCGTGCCGACCTGACCGGTGGCTCCGACGATTCCGACCCTCACGACGACTCCCTCTGTCTGTCTTGCCTGTGTCCCTTGCGACCGGGGCTTTTCCATCATGCGGCCGACCCCGGTCCACCTGTCCAATTCTTTGCCGGGCGTGCCCGAGGAGTGGGACACGATCACCCGGCGGACGGTTCCGTACGTCCGTCCGGCACCCCGCGGGGCTGCAGAAGTTCCCTCCGCGGGGTGCACGGGCCGCAAGCTGTGCTGTCCCGACCCTGCCCTTCCGGGTGGCGGCCATACGAAGGTGTGACGTACGCCTCTGCGGCCCGCCGGGACGGCCCGAACGTTTCCGGCCGCCGGCGCGTCGTAGGGGCAGACGCTGGAGGGGGTGGCTTGTGCTGCGCGGAGGGGCGCGCCGCGACCAGGGGGCGTACGCCGCCGGTACGGATCTCACGGACCGTACCGGCGGCGATCCGCTGGACGCGGCCCAGGAACGCCGGGTGCGGGCGGTGCTCGCCCTCGGCGGGGTGCCGCAGTCGGACCTGCCGGACGGGGTGCAGCAGGTCCGCCTGCGGCTGCTGGAGCGGACCGCGAGTGGCCGCGAGGCGCCGCGGGACGTGTCGGCGTGGGCGGCGGTGGTCGCCTCGAACCTGGCCATGGACTGGCACCGGGCCCGGCGCCGGCAGGAGCGGCTGGGGGAGCGGCTGGCCGCGCTGCGCGGGCCCGCGCACGTCTCCGGCGAGGAGAGCAGCCTGCTCTCCCTGTCCCTCGCCCGGGGCCTGGACGAGCTGCCCGCCGCCCAGCGGCAGGTGCTCGTGCTGCGCTTCTTCGCCGACCTGCCCGTGCGGGACATCGCCGAGGAGCTGGGTGTGCCCGAGGGCACGGTCAAGAGCAGGCTGCACACGGCGGTCCGCGCGCTGCGCGACCGGCTGCACGAGGACGAGGTGGTGTGACGTGACCGCCGAACACGACGGCCTGGACGCCCTGATGGCCGTCATCACCGGGGAACCCCTGCCGGAGGACGCCCGCCACGACTCCGCTTTCCTCGCCGAACACCGTGCGGCCGAGGCCGACGTGGCCCTGCTCAGACAGCAGCTGGCCCGGCTCGCGGAACACCTGACCGGGGATGCGGGGGCCCCTGGCGGTGCGCTGACCGGGGATGCCTTCGCCGGGGGGGACGGAGCGCCCGCCTCGCCCCCGGATGCCGAGGCATCCGTGCCTTCCGTGCGGCCCGGCCGGCGTCTGCGCGGCGGCAGGCGTCCTGGGGGTGCCGTTCGCCCCGGCCGTCCCGCTCGGTCCCGGCGGCCGCTGCGGGTCGCGCTGGGTGCGCTCGCCGGGGTCGCGGCCTGTTCCGTCGTCGTCGGGCTGGGGTGGCTGGTGACGCACTCGGCGCCCGGGGCCTCGGAGGACAGCGCCGGGGCCAAGAGCGCGGACCAGGCCCCGGACCCGGCCTTCGGGGACGGCGGGCGGCCGTCCGACCCGGAGCGGGTGCTGGCCTGCTCGCAGCTGGTGGTGGAGGGCACGGTGGCCCGGGTCGAGCCGTGGAAGCAGTCCCCGTGGCGCCGGATCACGCTCACGGTGATCCGCTCCTACAAGCCCGCCCGCGGTCCGGCCCGGGTCAGCTTCCTGCTCGACGCCGGTGCGACACCGGCGCCGCGCGCGGGGCAGCACGTGCTCGTGCGGGTCGGCCGGGGGGAGCGGGGCGCGAGCCGGTGGGATGTGGGAGACGGCCGCGTCGCCGCCGACCGCGCCTGGATCGAGCAGGCCCTGCCCGGCTCCCGGCACGTCGGCTGCCCCTCCGACGAGTCCCCCTGAGCCGTCTGAGCCATCGCTCACCGGCACGGAAGAACAGGGAGGAAGAGGGGCGGGGTCCGCACGCCCGCCCCTCCCGCGTCACGTCTCGTCCGGGGTGTGCTCAGCTCTCCTTCGAGCGCGCGTAATGGCGGGACGCCTTTGCGCGGTTGCCGCACGCGGCCATCGAGCACCAGCGGCGGGTGCCGTTCCGGGACGTGTCGAAGAAGTGCAGGATGCAGCCGCCGCCGGCGCAGCCGCGGATTCGCTCCGGGCCCCGGGTGAGCAGGTCCAGGTAGTCGCGCGCGGCGAGCCAGGCCGGACCCCAGGAGGGGTCGGCGAACTCGGGCTCCTCGGCGGGGCCGTCCGCGGTGAGCCGGGCCCGGATCCTGCCGTGGGCGAGGACGGCGTCCACGAGCGGTGCCGCCCGGGCCGGTGAGCCGTCCACCGCCGCGCTGATCGCCTCGCGCGCCTCGCGCAGGTGGCGCAGCGCCTCCGGGCCGGCCGGGTGCCTGTCCGCCAGCCCGTTGCTCGCGAGCCAGACCGCCAGCCCCTCGGTGTCGACGAGCAGGTCCTGGACGGTGCCCTCCCTGTTCCACCGGGTGTTGAGCAGGTCGAGCGCGAGGGGCTCCCCGGTGAGCGGGCGGGGGTCGCGGACGGTGGGCATCGGGCACCTCCTTGTCGTCTAACCACTCAAGAGTATGTGACCGGTTGACGCCGGCACATCTAACTGCCTAACCTGGTCGACAACGGTTATACGGCCGGAAAGTCTCCGGCAACCCGAAGGGACGACCCATGACCCCGCTCATCGCCCACACCGGCCTCAACGTCACCGACCTCGACCGCTCACTCGCCTTCTACCGGGACGTCCTCGGCTTCGCCCTGCTCGCCGAGGGCAAGGACGAGGACCGGCGGTACGCGATGCTCGGCGAGCCCGGCGGCCTGCCCCTCGTCACCCTCTGGCAGCAGGCCGAGGGGTCGTACGACGGCGGCCGGCCCGGACTGCACCACCTCGCCTTCTCCGTGGACTCCGTCGAGCGGATCCGGGAGTACGAGGCGGCGCTGCGGGAGTACGGCGTGGAGTTCGCCCACGAGGGCGTGGTCGCCCACCGCGAGGGCGGGACCTCGGGAGGCATCTTCTTCCACGACCCGGACGGCATCCGCCTGGAGATCGCCGCTCCGCTCGGCCCGGAGGGCGCCCCGGCCCCGCACGCCGACGCCCCGACCTGCGGCTTCTTCTGACATGGCCGGCTACCACGCGGGCTCGCTGGCCGTGCAGGAGCTGATGGGCGTGCGCGACCGCGCCGAGCACGTCGGCCGCTCCGTCGGCCAGGACATCAAGCCGGTCGCGGCGGCCTTCCTGGAACTGCAGCCCCTGCTGGTGGTGGGCGCGGCGGACCCGGGGACGGGCAGGGTGTGGGCGTCGGCGCTCACGGGTGAGCCGGGCTTCGTCCGGGCGACGGGACCCCGTCGGATGTCGGTGCGTGCGGACACCGGGCGGCTCGCGCCGGCGCTGAGAACCCCCGGCACCCCCGTGGGCACCATCGCCCTGGACCCCCGCACCCGCCGCCGCATGCGCCTCAACGGCCGCCTGGAGCCGACGCCGAGGGGCTTCGCGGTGGAGGCGGACCAGGTCTTCTCCAACTGCCCCAGGTACATCCAGCGCAGGGAGTCGTACGAGACACTCGCCGACCGCGGGCCGGGAACAGCCCGGCTGCTCACCGAACTCGCTCCGGAACAGGAGGAGTTCATCCGCTCGGCCGACACCTTCTTCCTGGCCACGGTCCACCCCGGCGGGGCCGACGCCAGCCACCGCGGCGGCAACCCCGGCTTCGTCCGGGTCGCCTCACCGCACGAACTGACCTGGCCGGACTACCCCGGCAACGCCATGTTCCTCACCCTCGGCAATCTGCGCGGCGACCCCCGCGCCGGGCTGCTGTTCCTCGACTGGACGACCGGCACCACCCTCCAGCTCACCGGTGAGGCGCACGCCGAGTTCTCCGCCGACGGCGGGCGCACGGTCCGTTTCACCCTCGCCGAGGCGCTGTGGACCCCGTCCGCCCTGCCGCTGCGCTGGTCCGCGCCGGAGTACTCACCGGCCAATCCGGACCGTTAACGTCGGGGGATGCGACGGAATCTGAGGGTGGCGGCCTACGCCGTGTGCGTGCGTGACGGACAGATCCTGCTCGCCCGGTCACCGGCCCCCGACGGCACCCCCGAGTGGGTGCTGCCGGGCGGCGGCATGGAGCACGGCGAGGACCCGTACGACACCGTCCGCCGGGAGGTCGCCGAGGAGACCGGTTACCGCATCCGGGTGACCGGTCTGCTCGGCGTGGACTCCTTCCGCCTTCTCTCCCCCCGCCGGCGCCTCACCCCGGTCACCGACCACCACGCCCTGCGCCTCGTCTACGAGGGCGAGATCACCGGCGGCGAACTGCGTCACGAGGTCGGCGGCTCCACCGACTTCGCGGCCTGGCAGGACCTGAGTGCCGTACCCGGGCTCACCCGCGTCCGGCTGATCGACGTGGCGCTGCGCCTGTGGCGTGAACGCCCGGCCCACGGACGGCTGGAGGAGCCCGCCCTGCCCCGGGAGACGAACGCGGACTGACCGGTGCCCGTCCGTCCGCGGTCCACTCCATGACGCGGACCGTCCTGCGTGATCCACGTACGTGATCGGCGCTGCGCGTTGCCGCCGGGTTCACGCGCAGGTCATCCCCGCTGCCAACGAGCCGTGAGCGGTTCCGTCGTACCCGGACGACCGCGGCGCACGCCGGCCCGCTCGACCGGGCGCACGCGGCCCGCCCGAGGCCGGGTGCCGCCGGTGCCGGAGGGTGAGCGGTCAGACGCACGAGGAGGGGCCACCGGCCGTCGGGTCCGGTGGCCCCTCCTCTCCCCTCCTGATGCCTCGCCGGTCCGTCACTACCGGGGCAGCACCACGACATAGGCGGCCGGGTCCCGGTCGCCGGAGGCCATCAGCGCGGTGCGCACCACCGCCGCCTGCTGTTCCATCGCCTCCCTGAGCTTCCTCGGCGTGATGTACACGACCGTGATCCCCAGGCGTTCCAGGTGCTCGCGCTTGCGGGCGTACTCCGACCACAGGGCGTCCTCGTCCTGGCGGGGCGCGCGGGTGTCGAGCTCGACGGCGACCGCCTGGTCGGGCCAGTACGCGTCCAGACCGGCGAGGTGCGGGCCGCCGGGCAGGCGCAGGTCGACGTTCCAGACGGGGTCCGGGAGGCCGTACGTGCGGACCATCCGGTACAGGCGGTCCTCCGCGATCGCCCGGCCCTCCGCCAGCAGGGAGTCCACCGCGTCCACCACGTGCGGACGGGTCAGCAGCTTCGCACTCGTCAGCTCGCGGACCACCGCGGCCGGTTCGCAGTGGCCGCCGCGCACCGCCTCGGTCAGCAGCCGCCGTACCTCCTGCGGGTCCTTCAGGTCCGCCACCGCGTCCGCCAGCGCCCGCGGCACCGGCGCCACCGGCAGCCCGGTCACCGCCCGGGGCGTGGGCAGGTCCGGGGTGCGCACGACCCGGACGTACCCCGTGGAGCGGATGCGGCGCAGGCGGGGCACCAGCACGTCGACGTGGTCCAGGGAGAGCAGCGACGGGGTGGACGAGAAGCCGTACAGGGTGAGGGCCGCGAGGCCGGTGAGCATCGCCTCCCGGTAGACCGGGCGGTGCGGGCTCTGCGCCGTCGGCTGGACGGGCACACCGGGCGTGGACTCGCGGGCCGCGTACAGCAGGGCGCCGTGCAGACGCTCCTCGCTCGTCGGCGGGCCCGGGTGGAGGAGGACGACGTTGGGCAGCAGCTGGCGCCAGGGGCCGTCGGGGCGGCACCGCTCGGTCAGCTCGGCCGTCGACACGCCGTGGGAGCGGAGTTGAGCCGTCGTCACGACGCGGCGGTGCACGTCGGACAGATGGCGCAGGGGCCGGGGGGAGAGGGGGGTGTTGTGCGTCATGGCGTCGAGATTCCCGCGGCCGGTCACATCTTTAACCGCTGTTACACGCTCGTCGACGGATACGGACAAGGCGGGACTAAAGGTCAGGTGTTCGGGTGCCGAGTAGCCACGGAAAACCCCTGGTCCACTCGGTGTGGACCAGGGGTTACGGGTGCTATTGACGGGATTCCGTAACGGTCACCGGCCCTGCAGGCTCAGGCCAAAGCTCAGTGGCCGCCGGCCTCCGCGTCGCACGCCTGTGCGCGCAGCGCCCGCGCCAGGTCGTCCCGCGCCTCCAGGACGAGACGGCGCAGCGCCGGCGGCGCGTCCTGATGGGAGGCCAGCCAGGCGTCCGTCGCCTCCAGGGTCTCCGGCCGGTCCTGATGGGCGGGGAACAGGCCCCGCACGATGTCCATGCCGATCTGGATCGAGCGCTCCCGCCACACCCGCTCGATCTCCGCGAAGTACTTCTGCGCGTACGGCGCCGTCAGCTCGCGCTGGGAGGGCTGGCCGAAGCCCGCGATGGTCGCCTCCACAAGGGCGTTGGACAGCACGTCCGACTCCACGACCTGGGCCCACGCCTGCGCCTTGACCGCCGCCGAGGGGCGGGCGGCCAGACAGCGGACCTGGTGGCGCTTGCCCGAGGCGGTGTCGTCCCGGGCGAGTTCGGCGGCCAGCACCGACTCGTCGGCCACCCCGTGCGCGGCGAGCGGCTCCAGGAACGCCCAGCGCAGCTCCTGGTCCACCTCAAGGCCGTCGATCGTGGACGTGCCGTCCAGCAGGTCCTTCAGCAGGGCCAGGTCGGACTCGGAGGAGGCCGACGTCGCGAAGAAGCGCGCCCACGCCAGCTGGTGCTCACTGCCCGGCTCGGCCGCCCGCAGCTCCCGCAGCGCACCCTCGGCCAGCAGCTCCCCGCCGGTCTCCCGCCACGCGGGCGCCGCGTAGTGCACCAGCGCCGAGTGCGCCCACGTGTGCAGCATCTGCAGCACGCCGATGTCGGACTCGCGGCCCGCGAACCGCAGCACCAGGGCGATGAAGTCCCGCGCCGGGAACAGCGCGTCCCGGGTCAGGTTCCACAGCGCCGACCAGCACAGGGCGCGGGCGAGCGGGTCGGCGATCGCGCCCAGGTGCTCGCGCAGGGTCACCAGGGACGTCTCGTCGAAGCGGACCTTGCAGTAGGTGAGGTCGTCGTCGTTGACCAGCACCAGCGCCGGGGCCTCGGCGCCCGCCAGCTCCGCCACCACCGTGCGCGGGCCCTCCACGTCCGTCTCCACGCGCGCGTAACGCTCCAGCGCCCCCTCGGCCGTACGCCGGTACAGGCCCACCGCGACCCGGTGCGGACGCAGCTCCGGGTGGGACTCCGGGGCCTCCTGCACCACCGCCAGCTCCGCGATCCGGCCGCCGTCGGTCTCCAGCAGCACCTGCGGGGTCAGCGAGTTCACCCCGGCCGTCTGCAGCCAGGAGCGCGCCCACGCCGACATGTCCCGGCCGCTGGTCTCGCCCAGCACCGACAGCAGGTCCCCGAGGCGCGTGTTGCCGTACGCGTTGCGCTTGAAGTAGCGGCGGGCGCCCTCCAGGAACGCGTCCTGGCCGACGTACGCCACCAGCTGCTTGAGCACCGAGGCGCCCTTGGCGTAGGTGATGCCGTCGAAGTTCAGCTTGGCGTCCTGCAGATCGCGGATGTCCGCCGTGATCGGATGCGTGGACGGCAGCTGGTCCGCGCGGTAGGCCCACGCCTTGCGGCGGTTCGCGAAGGTGATCCACGCGTCCCGGAAGCGGGTCGCCCCGACGTTCGCGAACGTGCCCATGAAGTCCGCGAAGGACTCCTTCAGCCACAGGTCGTCCCACCACACCATGGTGACCAGATCGCCGAACCACATGTGCGCCATCTCGTGCAGGATCACGTTGGCGCGTGCCTCGTACGACGCCCGCGTCACCTTCCCGCGGAAGATGTACTCCTCGCGGAACGTCACCAGGCCCGGGTTCTCCATCGCGCCCAGGTTGTACTCCGGCACGAACGCCTGGTCGTACTTCCCGAACGGGTACGGATAGTCGAAGTGGTCGTGGAAGAAGTCCAGGCCCTGCCTGGTGACCAGGAAGACGTCCTCGGCGTCGAAGTGCGGGGCGAGAGCCTTGCGGCACATCGCGCCGAGCGGGATCTCCAGCTTCGTGCCGTCCTCGAAGGTGCGCGTGTAGGAGTCGGTGACGTAGTGGTACGGCCCCGCCACCACGCACGTGATGTACGTCGAGATCGGTCTCGTCTCCGCGAACCGCCAGACCCCGTCGGCGTGTTCGCCCGCGCCGTTGCTCCACACCGTCCAGCCCTCCGGCGCCCGCACCTCGAAGCGGAACGGCGCCTTGAGGTCCGGCTGCTCGAAGTTGGCGAACACCCGGCGGGAGTCGGCCGGCTCGTACTGGGTGTAGAGGTAGACCTCGCCGTCCTCCGGGTCGACGAAGCGGTGCAGGCCCTCGCCGGTGCGCGAGTAGGCGCACTGGGCGTCCACCACCAGCTCGTTCTCGGCGGCCAGGTCCTCCAGCGCGATCCGGGCGCCGTCGAACACCTCGCTCGGGTCCAGATCCCGGCCGTTCAGCGACACGGCGGTCACACTCGGCGCGATCAAATCGGCGAAGCTGGACGCGCCCGGCTCGTTGCAGCGGAAGCGGATGGTGGTCACCGAGCGGAAGGTGCGCGGCTCGCCGTCCCCGTCGCCGACCGCGGACCTGAGGTCCAGGGACACGTCGTATCCGTCGACGGACAGCAGGGCGGCCCGCTCCCGGGCCTCGTCGCGGGACAGATTCTCACCGGGCACGGGCGGCACTCCCTTGTGATCGCGTGGCTGTGGGCAACAGGCCGATCCTGCCATGCGCCCCTGGCACGGAGCACCGGGGAATGGCTGAGCGAGCAGGGGTGTTTCCCCGGAAAAGGGTTTCCCATGAGGAGAGACATGTCGGACAAGACCCCCGTAGACTTCTGGTTCGACCCGCTGTGCCCCTGGGCCTGGATGACCTCCCGCTGGGTGCTGGAGGTGGAGAAGGTCCGGGACATCGAGGTGCGCTGGCACGTCATGAGCCTGGGTGTCCTCAACGAGGACAAGCTGGACGAGCTGCCCGAGGAGTACCGGGAGATGCTGGCCACCAAGGCCTGGCAGCCGGTGCGTGTGGTCACCGCGGCCTGGCAGAAGCACGGCGAGGACGTCCTCGGCCCGCTGTACACCGCGCTCGGCACCCGCATCCACAACAACGGCGAGGGTCCGACCCTGGAGGCCATCGCCGGCGCCCTCGCCGACGTGGGCCTGCCCGCCGAGCTGATCGACTACGCCGAGCAGCAGGACTTCGAGTTCGACGCCGAACTGCGCGCCTCCCACAAGGAGGGCATCGACAAGGTCGGCCAGGACGTCGGCACCCCGGTCATCTCGGTCCCGGGCCCCGACGGCGAGCAGATCTCCTTCTTCGGCCCGGTCGTCACCCCCGCCCCGAAGGGCGAGGAGGCGGCCCGCCTGTGGGACGGCACCCTGGCGGTCGCCTCGGTGCCGGGCTTCTACGAGATCAAGCGCACCCGCACCAAGGGCCCCGACTTCAGCAACCTGTGACGCCCGCCGCGCGGCTCACTCGGGCACGGGCAGCTTGACGGGCCGGTCGAACGGCTTCTTGTTCCAACCGGTGCGCAGGTTCCGGCACCGCCGGCCGGTCTCGGCGTCGAGCACGGCATCGCAGATCCAGAACTCGTGCACACCGCGGCGGCCCAGCCGCTCCTCGAGCATGGCCGCCTCGGCGGCGTTCAGCCTGCGGTGCGGCTGGTCGGTGTCGCAGGTGTGGCAGTAGTACGTCCGCATCCCGACACCATCCCCCGGAGTCCCCCCTACCGGAAGACCCCCGCGAGACACGTACTCGCGGGGGTCGTCCTTCGCCCGCCGTCCGCGCGAAGGGTGGGACGACGAGCACGAGACGGGAGGGCGGTCGGGGGCGCCCCCGGGGCGTGAGCGGCACGACCGTGCGGGCCGGCGCGGCGGCGCGCCCGCGGGCAGGACCTGCCGTTTGACGGTCCGTCACGCCGCCCCGAAAGACGTCGGGGGCCGTGCGAGGAGAGGCGGGCGGATCAGTCCTGCCGGGCGCGCAGCCGCTGCCAGGCGTAGCCGACGGCCGCCAGGACCAGCGTCATGCCGCCCGAGGAGTACAGCTGGACGCGGGTGCCGGGCTCGCGGGCCATCAGCACGAACACCGCGGCCATCCCGGCCAGCGCGACCCAGGTCAGCCAGGGGAACGCCCACATGCGGACCACCAGCTTCTCCGGCGCCTCGCGCTCGATCCGGCGGCGCAGCAGCAGCTGGGAGACCGCGATGAAGATCCAGACGACCAGGATGACCGCGCCGATCATGTTCAGCAGCCACGGGAAGACGTCGTCCGGGCGCCAGTAGCTGAGCAGCACGCAGACGAAGCCGAAGAAGCAGGAGGTGAGGACCGCGATCCGGGGCACCCCGCCGGACAGCTTCGCCAGCCCCCTCGGGCCCTGTCCGCGCCGCACCAGGGAGTAGGCGATGCGCGAGGAGCCGTAGATGTTGGCGTTCATCGCGGACAGCAGCGCGACGAACACGACCACGTTCATCAGCCGGCCCGCCCCGGGGATGCCCAGGTGGTCGAGGGTCGCGACGTACGGGCCCTTCTCCGCGACCTCCTTCGTGTGCCACGGGACCAGGGTCACGACGACCGCCATGGAGCCGACGTAGAACAGGGCGATGCGCCACATCGCGGTGCGGACGGCGTTCGCCACGCCCCGCACCGGATCCTGCGACTCGGCCGCCGCGATGGTGACCGTCTCCAGGCCGCCGTACGCGAAGACCGACGCGAGCAGGCCGACGACCAGGCCCTGGCTGCCGTGCGGGAGGAAGTCCGTCAGGTTGGCGGTGCCGGGCGCGTCGGTGCCCGGCAGCACGCCCGCGATGGCCAGCACGCCCAGCACCAGGAACAGGGAGATCGCACCGACCTTCAGCGCGGCGAACCAGAACTCGAACTCGCCGAAGTTCTTCACGGCGGCCAGGTTCGTGCCGCAGAACACCACCATGAACAGCGCGACCCACATCCACTGCGGGGTGCCCGGCAGCCAGCCCTGCACGATCGTGGCGGCGCCGATGCCCTCCAGGCCGACGGCCGTGCAGAGCAGGACCCAGAACGACCAGCCGGCCGCGAAGCCGGCCCAGGGCCCGATCGCCCGCTCGGCGTGGGCCGAGAACGAGCCCGACGACGGGTACGCCGCGGACATCTCGCCGAGCATCCGCATCACCAGCATGACCAGCAGGCCGGAGAGCGCGTAGGCGACGACGATCGACGGGCCGGCGGCGGCGATGCCCTGACCGGAGCCGACGAACAGGCCCGCGCCGATCACTCCGCCGAGAGCGATCATCGACAGGTGGCGCTGCTTGAGGCCGTGGGAGAGCCGGGCGCCCTCCTGATGCGGCGGGGCCTGGGTCGGCGAGGTCTCCGGGCGGGTGCTGCTGGGCATGGGGCGGGGCTCTCCCAATGCGATCGGCGGGCAAAAACGCCCACAGTCTGGGCGGCCCGTCCGCTCACACGGACGGGCCGCCCATTATCCGGACACCCACCGCACGGAGTGTGATGTTCCGGTTGCGTGTCACGGGGTCGGGTGCGAGGCGTCGTGTGCGACGCCGGCACGGCGCCCCCGCGCTGCCCGGACGGCGACTGAGGAGCGAGACGGACCCGGCGGTGCTTTGGCGGGACCCTACAGTTCCGCCGCGCCACGCCGACGTGAGCTGGGCGCCTCCACCTCAGTGACCGGTATCACGCCCGACCGTGTGTACGCGGCATCCTTTGTGCGAAGCGCACGAAGGCGCCGTTCGCCCCTTTGTCGAGCGCCGACGGTGATCAGTTGTCGGCCGCTGGGATAGCGTCGCGGTGTCCCGACGTGTCCACACCACACCGTGGAGTCCCCATGAGCACCGCCACCGTCACCGCCCGCCCGGGCGCCGTCCTCGCCGACCTGCTGCCCGCGTCCCGCGTGCGCGACGCCGCCCTCGTGCTCGGCGGTGCCGTGCTCACCGGCCTGGCGGCCCAGGTGTCGGTGCCCGTGCCGGGCTCCCCGGTGCCGGTGACCGGCCAGACCTTCGCCGCGCTCCTGGTGGGCACCGCGCTCGGCGCCCGGCGCGGCTTCCTCTCGCTCGCCCTGTACGCCCTCGCCGGTGTGGCCGGCGTGCCCTGGTTCGCGGGCGGCGGCTCCGGCGCGGGCGCCGTCTCCTTCGGCTACGTCCTCGGCATGCTGCTCGCCTCCGCGGCCGTGGGCGCCCTCGCCCGCCGCGGCGCCGACCGCTCCCCGCTGCGCATGGCGGGCACGATGATCGTCGGCGAGGCCGTCGTCTACGCCGTCGGCGTGCCCTACCTGGCGCTGGCCGCCCACCTCTCCCTCACGCAGGCCGTCGCCGCCGGCCTCACCCCGTTCCTGCTCGGCGACGCCCTCAAGGCGGCCCTGGCCATGGGCGCCCTGCCGACGGCCTGGAAGCTCGTCGGCAAGCGCTAGTCCCGCCACGCCGCAGCTCCCGCGGAAGAGGTTCGCCGGGCCGTACCGGCCCTTCAGCCCGGCGAGCCTCTTTTGCGTCTTCGGGTCCTGGAGGCCCGCCCCCGGCGCCGAACCGACGTCTCGTGCGCAGCAGCATGGCCGCGGCACCCGACGGAACCCGTCGGGTGCCGCGGCCATGTGCCGCAAGGGGAGGGATCAGCCGACGCCGACCCTGTCGGCGGGCTCCTCGGTGGCGACGGGCGCGCGGTTGCCCTCGAGCCGCTCCTTCACCACGGCGACGGCCAGCACGATCGCCGCGACCAGCAGCGACAGCAGCACGGTCTCCCGGCCGTCGTGCTCGGTGTCGAACAGCATGTACACCAGGACGCCCATGATCAGCGTGGCCGCCGCCCAGGTCAGGTACGGGTACAGCCACATCTTCACGATGAGCTTCTCCGGCGCCTCGCGCTGGATGATCCTGCGCATCCGCAACTGCGAGAAGCAGATGACGAGCCACACGAACAGCGCGACCGCACCGCTGGAGTTGACCAGGAAGAGGAAGACCGAGTCCGGGAACTCGTAGTTGAAGAAGACCGCGACGAAGCCGAAGACGACCGAGACCAGGATGGCCGCCATGGGCACACCGCGGGAGGTGGTGCGGGAGAACGCCTTCGGCGCGTCACCGCGCTCGCCGAGCGAGAAGGCCATCCGGGAGGCCGTGTAGAGGCCGGAGTTGAGGCAGGACAGCACCGCCGTCAGCACGACGACGTTCATGATGTCGCCGGCGTGCGCGATCCCGAGGGAGTTCAGCGCGGCGACGTAGGAGCCCTGCTTCTCCAGGGACGGGTCGTTCCACGGCACCAGCGAGACCACGACGAGGATCGAGCCGAGGTAGAAGACGCCGATCCGCCAGATGATGCTGTTGGTGGCCTTGGTGACCGCTCCCTGCGGGTCCTCGGACTCGCCGGCCGCGAGGGTGGCGATCTCGCTGCCCATGAAGGAGAAGACGACCAGCAGCACGCCGGTGAGGATGGAGCCGGGGCCGTGCGGCAGGAAGCCGCCGTGGGAGGTCAGGTTGCCGAAGCTCGCGTGGTCGGAGTGCACACCCGGCAGCACCCCGAAGACGGCCAGCAGGCCGACGACGATGAACGCGCCGATCGCCACGACCTTGATGCCGGCGAACCAGAACTCGAACTCGCCGTAGGAGCCGACCGAGACCAGGTTCGTCGCGGTCAGCACGATCATGACGATGAGAGCCCAGCCCCACTGCGGGACGGCAGGGACCCAGCCCGCCAGGATCTTGGCGCCCGCGGTCGCCTCGACGGCGAGCACGACCACCCAGAAGAACCAGTAGAGCCAGCCGATGGAGAAGCCGGCCCAGCGGCCGAGCGCACGGTCGGCGTGCGCGGAGAAGGACCCGGAGGTCGGGTTGGCGGCCGACATCTCGCCGAGCATCCGCATCACCAGGACGACGAGGGTGCCGACGAGGGCGTAGGACAGCAGGATGGCCGGTCCCGCCGTGGCGATACCGGAACTGGAGCCGACGAAGAGTCCGGCCCCGATCACACCACCGATGGCGATCATCGTCAGGTGACGGTTCTTGAGGCCTGCTTGAAGTCCGGAACCAGGGGTCATGGACGGAGTTCCTTTGTGCCTGTGGGGCGGTTCCCGCACGGGTGGGGGGTGTGCCGTTGTGCGGCGGGTGCACGGGACTGCGCACGAGCGGTGTACGAGCCGGTCCAGTGAATCTGAGGTGAATGAATTCGGGAACCTCTGAATCCGGATTGTTACTTGAGGTTTTCTTGAGCTTCTATGGTCTGGCTCACAAATCGGCATGGTTCCCTTGCCTGTCGTGGGCATCGCCACCCGGGGCTGCTGCCCTGATACAGGCGTGTCACACTCGTCCCATGCGCGTGTATCTCGGCTCCGACCATGCGGGCTACGAACTCAAGAACCACCTCGTCGAGTGGCTCAAGGCGGCGGGTCACGAGCCCGTCGACTGCGGGCCGCACATCTACGACGCCCAGGACGACTATCCGCCCTTCTGCCTCCGCGCCGCCGAGCGGACGGCCGCGGACGCCGATGCCCTCGGCATCGTGATCGGCGGCTCCGGCAACGGGGAGCAGATCGCCGCGAACAAGGTGAAGGGCGTGCGGGCGGCGCTCGCGTGGAGCGAGGAGACGGCCGCGCTCGGCCGGCAGCACAACAACGCCAACGTGGTGGCGGTGGGTGCCCGCATGCACAGCACCGAGGAGGCGACGAAGTTCGTCGAGGTGTTCCTCAACACGCCGTTCTCCGGCGACGAGCGCCACATCCGGCGCATCGACATGCTGTCGGCGTACGAGACCACGGGGGAGCTGCCGCCGATTCCGGCGCACCACCCTCAGCCGTAGGAGGTCCCGGGGGCCCGGCCCCCGGCCCCCGGTCCTTGCCCGCCTGCGCCCGCGCCCGTTCGCCGGCCGAGAGAGCCGGCGGGCGCGCGCACGGAACAGGAAAGGACACCCCCGCCTTGCCCGAGGGGCACACGATTCACCGGCTGGCCCGGGACTACGCCGAGCGGTTTCAGGGGACGGCGCCGCGCGTCACCAGCCCGCAGGGCAAGTTCTCCGACGCCGCCGCCCTCCTGGACCGTGCCGGGCTGACCGCCACCGAGGCGCACGGCAAGCACCTCTTCCTGCGGTTCCGCGACAGCGACTGGGTCCACATCCACCTCGGCCTCTTCGGCAAGGCCGGCTTCGGGCCCGCCCCCGCGCCCCCGCCCACCGACACCGTCCGGCTCCGGCTCGCGAACGACACCGCGTACGCCGACCTGCGCGGCCCCACCACCTGTGCGCTGATCACCGGCACCGAGAAGCAGGCGATACACGCCCGCCTCGGCCCCGACCCGCTCCGCGAGGACGCCGACCCGGCCACGGCGTACCGGAGGATCAGCCGCAGCCGTACGACGATCGCCGCCCTGCTCATGGACCAGAAGATCGTCGCCGGCGTCGGCAACGTCTACCGCGCCGAGGTCCTCTTCCGGCACGGCATCGACCCGTACCGGACCGGCCGGGAGATCACCCGGGCCGAGTGGGACGCCGTCTGGGGCGACCTCGTCGAGCTCATGCGCGAGGGCGTGCGCCGCAACCGCATCGACACCGTCCGGGCCGAGCACACGCCGGAGGCCATGGGCCGCCCGCCCCGCGTGGACGACCACGGCGGCGAGGTGTACGTCTACCGCCGCGCCGGCCGGCCCTGCCACGTCTGCGGCGACGAGGTCCGCACCGCCGGCCTCGCCGCCCGCAACCTCTTCTGGTGCCCCACCTGCCAGGCCCGGTGACCCCGGAGTCCTACTAGAAGCCGTGCGACACCCACGGCGCCACCGGTGAGCCGAACGCCACCGAGGCCTCCGCCAGCGCCCCGGCGCGCAGCTCCCGCACCCGCCCGGCCGCGGCCAGCGACAGCAGGGTCGGCCCGCCCAGGTAGGCCGTCCCCAACTCCCGTACGGACAGGGAGAGATCGGGCGCGTCCGTCGTACGCTCGCAGGACGCTCCCTTGGCGTCCCCGGTCAGCCGCCACCGGCCCGCGTTCCACGGGCAGGAGGCGTCCTCGACCTCGAACACGACGTCCACCGGCGTCAGATAGGTGCGTGCCGCCAGGGCCGCCCCCACGTCCACGAGACGGACGTAGCCGGCGTCCCGCAGGCGGGTCCGGCAGCGGCGGATGTCGGAGACCAGGTGCTGCCACGCCTCGTCGGCCGGCCGCGACCGCATCGTCAGCGTCGACATCAGGTCGATGCCGAACAGGAAACGCCACAGCGCGCCCTGGGCCGCCGGATCGAGCGCGCAGAGGTCCTCCAGCGTCACCGTGCCGTCGTGTCCGCTCGGACCCCAGCCGACCTTGGTGCGAAAGCGCGCGAACCCGACGACCTCGCCGTCCCGCTCGGCCACCACGCACTGCAGCGCCGACGCGCCCTGCCGTCCGTCCTCCGGATCCAGCAGCCCCGCCCGCTCCCAGCCGGGCCGGTGGGCCAGCATGCCGGGACGCCGCGGCACCAGGGCGGCGTAGACCGCCTCGCACTCCTGCACGACGGCGGCCGGCTCGGCGTACCGCACGCGTATCTCGTCGGTGCCGGGCGGCAGGGACAGCGTCACCCGGGCCGTGTCGATCTCGGCGTAGAGATGCAGGGTCGCCGCGCCGAACCCGAAGCGGCCGTAGATCGCGGGCTCGGACGCGTGCAGCGCCGCCAGCGGCTCACCCTTGGCGTGCGCGTCGGCCAGCAGCCGCCCCATCATCGACCTCAGCACGCCGCGCCGACGGTGCGTCGCGGAGACGCTGACCATCGTCACGCCGGCGGTCGGCACCAGGGCCCCGCCCGGCACGGTCATCCGGAAGCTGAACGCCCCGGACGTGCCGACCAGCGCGTCCCCGTCCCAGGCGCCCAGGGAGCGGTCGAACTCGGTGAGGGACCTGTCCTGTTCGCGCTCTTCGGGCGACACCGAACCGCCGCCGAAGGCGCGCATCAGGTGGTCCCACCACCGGTCGAAGTCCTCCGGACGCAGCACCTTCAGCTCGGGCGTCTTCGGCCCGCGGTCGCTCCCCATACGTCATACGTACCAGGGGCCTTGCGGGACGAGCCAGCGAATTTCTCCCGGTCGGCGGCGCGAGGGCCGCGAGTGACGTTCACTGTGAGGACGAACCGTGAAGTCGAGCCCCGCACGGGGGACAAGTGGGACCTCCCGTGCCAAGCGGCCGGTGCGATGGATAGGGTCCCGAACTGATGGCAGCAGGACGAGAGCGGCGCGCGAAGGCCGAGAGGTTCACGGCCCGGTGGAGGATGCAGTGGCACCGGGCACGCGTCGGCCTGCGCAGAAGCGCCGTCGACTACTTCCGCGGTGACGGCTCCGACTGGATCGCGTTCGCCGGACTGCTGCTGGCCATACCGGTCCTCGCGGGCATGACCCTCGTCAACTCCGTGTGGTGCTCCCCGGCCACCCTGCTGCTGCCGGTCGTCGCGGGCGGGCTGCTGCTGCGCCCGGCGAGCCTGCTCGGCCTGTACGCGGCGGCGGCCACCGCGCTCATCGTGGAGTCGGTACGCCTCGGCCCGTACACCGAGGGGCCGTCGCGAGTCACTCCGGGCGTGGTCCTGGTGGTCGCCGCGTGCGGCTTCTTCGGGCTGCTGACCGCGCAGTTCCGCAGCCGCGTCGGCGTCCCCTGGCGGCGCGGCGGCACCATGCTGTTCGACCTGCGCGAGCGGATCCGGGTGCAGAGCAAGCTGCCGAAGCTGCCGCAGGGCTGGCACCACGAGATGGCGCTCCGGCCGGCGGGCGGCCAGTCCTTCTCGGGCGACTTCGTGGTGGCCGCCCGGACCAACGGCGGCCGCACGCTGGAGGTCGTCCTCACGGACGTGTCCGGCAAGGGCATGGACGCCGGGTCGCGGGCGCTGCTGCTGTCGGGCGCGTTCGGCGGCCTGCTGGGCTCCCTGCCGCCGCACGCCTTCCTCCCGGCCGCCAACGGCTACCTGCTGCGCCAGGAGTGGGACGAGGGCTTCGCCACCTCGATCCATCTGGTCCTGGACCTCGACTCCGGGGACTACGAGCTGTACTCCGCGGGCCATCCGCCGGGGCTGCAGCTGAGCGCGGGCAGCGGGCGCTGGGAGGAGAAGGCCGCCGAGGGACCGCTGCTCGGTGTGTACGACGGCGCCCAGTTCGACCCGGTGAAGGGCTCGCTGCGGCCCGGGGACGTGCTGATGCTGTTCACGGACGGTCTGGTGGAGACGTCCGACCGCGACATCGTCGAGGGCATCGACCGGCTCACCGGCGAGGCCGACCGCTATGTCGCCGGCGGCTTCCACGGCGCCGCATGGCACCTCATCGAGGCCGTCGCCAAGGACGTCAACGACGACCGGGCCCTGCTGCTGATCTGCCGCGAGGCGTCGGCGGGCCCGCGCTGAGAGCCCGAGGGAGAGCCGACGAGTGACCGGGAAGCCCCAGACGCCACCGACCCGCGAGACCCTCACCCCGGCCGAGGTCGAGGCCGTCGCGCGGGCGGCGCACGAGGGGCAGACCGACAAGGCGGGACGGCCGTACGCCGAGCATCTCGCGGCCGTCGCGGCGGGCGTGCGCGCCCGCGGCGGCGACGAGGAGCAGATCGCGGCGGCCTGGCTGCACGACGCCGTCGAGGACGACGCGCTGACCCGTCAGTGGCTCGCGGCCGCCGCCCTGACCCCGCGCACCAAGGCCATCGTGGACGCCCTCACCAAGCGGGCGGGGGAGGAGCCGGCGGCGTACGCGCGGCGGATCCTCGCCGTACCCGGCGCGCTGCTGGTGAAGGAGGCGGACCTGGCGCACAACGCCGACCCGGAGCGGCTGGCCCTGCTGGACGAGCCGACCCGGAAACGACTGACCGAGAAGTACGCACGGATGCGCGCACTTCTCGGTCTGCGGCGGGCGTAGCCGACGGCGGCCGAGGCGGACGTCCGCCCGGCACCGACGTCGTGTCAGACGCCGGCCTTCGCGTATTCCCTCTGCTGGCGCTCGCGGGCCAGTTGGGCGGCGTCCTGCTTGAACGCCCACTCCATCCTCGGCTCCATCGCGAACCGGAAGAGCCGCTGCACCGGCCGGGTGCACAGCAGGGTGACGACGGCGGCCGCGAGCACGGTCACCGTGATCTCGCCGAGCGGGCGGTGCAGCGAGGCGTGGTCGAACCAGCCCCGGTAGTCGGCGAACTTCACCAGGAAGCCGTGCAGCAGATAGCCGTAGAGGGTGCCCGCGCCGAGCGCCGTGAACCACATCCTGCGGCCCGGCACCCAGGAGAGGAAGCAGGCCGTCAGCAGCAGCGAGCAGCCCATCAGCGCGAGGGTCATCACCGGGCCGCACCACCAGGGCGCGCCCAGCTCCTGCGCGGCGTCGCGGTGGTAGAACCACGCGGTGTTCATGCGCGGCACCGCCCACCAGCCGACCAGCAGCGCCACCGCGAACACCGGAACGGCGAGGGTGCGCACCGAGCGGCGGCGCACCACCCGGAAGTGCTCGGGCTTCAGGCACAGGCCCAGGACGAAGTACGGCAGGAACTGCAGGACGCGCTGGAGGTCGAGGTCGTCGCCGATGCTCGGCGTGACGCTCGCCAGCATCGCGATGCCGAGGGCCACCGGCAGCGGGTGGCGCACCAGCTTCCAGAGGGGTGTGGTCAGCCGCCAGACGAACAGCGCGAGCAGGAACCAGGTGAGGTACCAGGGGTCCTGGAGGCTGATCTCCTCGTGGGAGCCGGTGACGAGGTTCTTGAAGAGCGGGTACGCCGTCTCGAAGACGACGTAGGGCACGGCGACGCCGGTGACGAGCCGCTTCAGCCGGTCCGGGCGCATGTCGAAGCCGCGCGAGAAAAAGCCCGAGATGATGATGAAGGCCGGCATGTGGAAGCAGTACACGACCGTGTACGCGGCCTCCAGGATGCGGCTGTCACCCTTCAGCGGTTCCCAGGAGTGCCCCATCGCGACGAGCACGATGGCCAGGTACTTGGCGTTGTCGAAGAACGCGTCGCGCTGTTTGCCGGGTCTGTCCGTCCTCGTCTGCCGCTCCTGCGTACGCGACGGGGTACGCGGACCGGGCACTCCGTGCGCCGGCGGCTGTGCCGGAGGGAGTGCCCGCGGGTTCTGGCCGGGGGACGAGGCGGCATCAAACATCTCAGGCACCCTAGCGTCGTCTGTGGGATTTCGTAAAACCCCCGCTGTCATTCCTGGTTATTGGCTTCGGGTACCCGCAGATTTGCCGAACGTGCCTCCCCTGTCCACGTGATGGTGAGCACACGCGTACCCTTCGACCGCCCTTGATGTCCCAATTCATCCCGACTAATTGGGGCATACGACGCCTCTGTGTCATCAATTCGAATTACCTGCGCACAGGATGTGTGGACACGGAAACGAAGTCGCGTAATTCCTGGTGGAGTCACGGGCGGTTGCCCCTTGAATTACTGTGCGGCACCTCACCCGTGACGGGCCAACCGTCCGACATCGCGTCAGGCGCCGCATAGAGCGGCCTGGTTGGTGGCACGATGGTTCTGGCGGGGGTGCGTGGGCCGTACCTCCGGGCCGGGAGAGGGACCGACCGAGGGTGTGATCAGTGTGGCCATTTCACTGTCCGTGGTGCTGCTGTTGGCGATCATCCTGGTGGTGCTGATCCGAGGGGGGAACATCAAGGCCGGTCCCGCCATCGTGGCCATCCTCTTCGGCTTCTTCCTCGCCTCGACCGGCATGGCGCCGTCCATCAACCGGTTTCTGAACTCGATAGCGGAGTCGATCAACTCGATCAAGTTCTGATAAGTCCTGACAAGCTCCGACCCCGCGGCGGACCGGCGGATGCGGCGCGGCCGTCCCCGCGGCCGGTGCTCCGGCCGTGGCGGGTTCTGCGCCCTCGGCGCGTCGTCCCGCACCGCGGCGGCGCGTGCCTCGGGGGCAGCGCGCGCCGTGCGTGCGCGCCGTGCCGCGGCTGCGTCACCGGCCGCGGCGGCACATCAGGACACCCGGGGCCCGGCCGCCCGGGGACGACTGAAGGCCCAGGTGCGAGGAGAACCCCTCTCACCTGGGCCTTCGGCCAACAGAGCGGGCGACGGGAATCGAACCCGCGTAGCTAGTTTGGAAGACTAGGGCTCTACCATTGAGCTACGCCCGCAGCACGGCGCCGCAGGTCGGTGACCGCGGCACTGCAGGCATCGTAGCGGGTCGCCCGCCGGTCAGGCCAACGACTTGGATCACGCGCGCCCCGCGCGCCCCCGCGACCGCCTCGCGGAATGCGGCCGACGGATCCGGCCAGGACATGTACCCTACGTGTCGCACCAGACGGGGTGTGGCGCAGCTTGGTAGCGCGTCCGCTTTGGGAGCGGAAGGCCGTGGGTTCAAATCCCGCCACCCCGACCACCGACACACGACGGCGTGATGATCGCCTTTTGGGGCGCTGACCCGCTGCGGCTACTATGCAAACTGCGCGCCCGTGTGACCCGGCCCCCACGGCCTACGTACCCCTCCGGGCGGCGAATCCGCCGGACCTGTCTGGCTCGGCGGAATCCAAGAAGTCAGCCACAAGGAGACCGAACCGTGAAGAGCGCCGTGGAGACCCTGAACCCGACCCGGGTTCGGCTCACTGTCGAGGTGCCCTTCGAGGAGCTCAAGGACAGCCTCGACGCGGCGTACAAGAAGATCAACCAGCAGGTCACGGTGAAGGGCTTCCGCAAGGGCAAGATCCCCGCCCGTGTCATCGACCAGCGGTTCGGCCGCGGTGCGGTGCTGGAGGAGGCCGTCAACGACGCGCTGCCGAAGTTCTACACCGAGGCGGTCAACGAGGCCGAGCTGAACCCGCTGGGCCAGCCCGAGGTGGACATCACCGAACTGAAGGACGGCGAGACGCTGAACTTCACCGCCGAGGTCGACGTCCGCCCGGCCCTCGAGATCCCGGACTACTCCGGCATCGAGGTCGAGGTCGACGCGGTCGAGGTCACCGACGAGGACGTGGAGAAGTCGGTCGAGCAGCTGCGCGAGCGCTTCGCCTCCACCTCCCCGGTCGAGCGCGCCGCCGAGGACGGCGACGTCGTCACCATCGACCTGGAGGCCAAGGTCGACGGCGAGGTGCTGGAGGACGGCATCGCCAACGGCGTCTCCTACACCATCGGCTCCGGCGAGCTGCTGGACGGCATCGACGACGCCGTCAAGGGCCTGTCCGCCGGCGAGGAGGGCACCTTCACCTCCGAGCTGAAGGGCGGCTCCGCCGCGGGCAAGGAGGCCGAGGTCACCGTCAAGGTCACCCAGGTCGCCGCCCGCGAACTGCCCGAGCTCGACGACGAGTTCGCCCAGCTCGCCTCCGAGTTCGACACGCTCGAGGAGCTTCGGGCGGACAGCCGCAAGCGCCTCGAGAACATGAAGCAGTTCGACCAGGCCACCCAGGCCCAGGAGCGCGTCCTGGACAAGCTCCTCGAGCTGGTCGAGGTCCCGGTCCCCGAGAAGCTGCTCGAGGACGAGATCAACACCCGCAAGCACAACCTGGAGCACCACCAGCTCGCCCAGATGGGCCTCACTCTCGAGAAGTACCTGGAGATCCAGGGCAAGACCGCCGAGGAGTTCGAGACCGAGACCCGCGAGGCCGCGGTCAAGGGCATCAAGACCCAGTTCGTCCTCGACGAGCTGGTCAAGAAGGAGCAGCTCAACGTCAACCAGGAGGAGCTCACCGAGCACCTCATGCGGCGCGCGGCCTCCTCCGGCATGTCCCCCGACCAGTTCGCCCAGGCCGTCGTCGAGGGCGGCCAGGTGCCGCTCCTGGTCGGCGAGGTCGCCCGCGGCAAGGCCCTGGCCGTCGTGGTCGAGGCCGCCACGGTGAAGGACACCAACGGCGAGGTCGTCGATCTGTCCGACGAAGAGGAGGAGGAGACCGAGGCCGCGGAGGCGTCGGAGACCTCCGAGGAGAACGCCGAGGACTGAACGGGCCCACGGCGCCCCTGAAGCGCGCACACAGGCCCCCGGGAGTGTCTCCCGGGGGCCTGTGCCGTCTCCCCGCGGGCAGGCGGCTCCCGGGCGCGGGATTATCGAGAGGGGGCTTTGTCCGCGGGCGCGCCGGCCCTCGTCCGCCCGCGGCCCGGCGACAACAGAGCCACCCCCCGCGCACCGCTCCCGCCCCCCGCGAAGTGACCTGCGCTGACAGCGAACAGCTCACTTACCGGGATTCCCCGGAGGGAACGTCGCGTTAGGGTCCATGAAAGGCAGAACAATGAGACGGCCCGGCGCCGTCGTAAGACGAGCAGGTGGATACGTGACGAATCTGATGCCCTCCGCCGCCGGCGAGCCTTCCATCGGTGGTGGCCTCGGCGACCAGGTCTACAACCGGCTGCTCAACGAGCGGATCATCTTCCTCGGCCAGCAGGTTGACGACGACATCGCGAACAAGATCACCGCACAGCTGCTGCTCCTTGCCGCCGACCCGGACAAGGACGTCTACCTCTACATCAACAGCCCCGGCGGCTCGGTGACGGCCGGCATGGCGATCTACGACACCATGCAGTACATCCCGAACGACGTGGTGACGATCGCCATGGGCATGGCGGCCTCGATGGGCCAGTTCCTGCTCACCGGCGGCACCGCCGGCAAGCGCTTCGCCCTCCCGCACGCGGACATCATGATGCACCAGGGCTCCGCGGGCCTCGGCGGTACGGTCTCGGACATCAAGATCCAGGCCGAGTACCTGATGCGCACCAAGAAGCGCATGTCCGAGCTGACCGCGCTGCACTCCGGCCAGACCGTCGAGAAGATCATCCGCGACGGCGACCGCGACCGCTGGTTCACGCCGGAAGAGGCCAAGGAGTACGGTCTCATTGACGAGATCATCACGCACGCCTCGGGTGTTCCGGGAGGCGGCGGCACCGGTGCCTGACCGGCCCGGCCCTGCCACGCACCGCCGAGACACCAGCCCCCCGAACGCCACCAGGACGGTGAACCCCATGAGCAACTTCCCCGGCGCCGCCAGCGGCATGTACGAAGGGCCCCGCCCCGACAGCCGCTACGTCATCCCGCGCTTCGTCGAGCGCACCTCCCAGGGCATCCGCGAGTACGACCCGTACGCGAAGCTCTTCGAGGAGCGCGTGATCTTCCTGGGCGTCCAGATCGACGACGCCTCCGCCAACGACGTCATGGCGCAGCTGCTGTGCCTCGAGTCGATGGACCCGGACCGGGACATCTCGATCTACATCAACAGCCCGGGCGGCGACATGACCGCCCTGACGGCGATCTACGACACGATGCAGTTCGTGAAGCCCGACATCCAGACGGTCTGCATGGGCCAGGCGGCCTCCGCCGCGGCCATCCTGCTCGCCGCCGGCACGCCCGGCAAGCGCATGGCGCTGCCGAACTCGCGTGTCCTGATCCACCAGCCGGCGGGCTCCACCGGCCGCGGCCAGCTCTCCGATCTGGAGATCATCGCCAACGAGTTCACCCGGATGCGTGAGCAGCTGGAGAACATGTTGGCGAAGCACTCGAACCGGCCGATCGAACAGGTCCGCGAGGACATCGAGCGCGACAAGATCCTCACGGCCGAGGAGGCGCTGGAGTACGGCCTCGTCGACCAGATCATCTCCACCCGCAAGCTGAACAACGCCGCCGTTCGCTGACGCGGAGCGGCGCACTCATTGCCCCTCTTGGCAGGCTTCACGTCAAAGTGAACCCTGCCAAGGGGGGCCCGAACACCGGGCCCGGCAAGGTACCGTCGGACATAAGGCAGCACCAGGAGCCGCTGGACCCTCGTGTCCAGGCGTCTCCCAGGCGAAGGGGAAGCACACCGTGGCACGCATCGGTGACGGCGGCGATCTGCTCAAGTGCTCGTTCTGCGGCAAGAGCCAGAAGCAGGTCAAGAAGCTCATCGCAGGGCCCGGTGTGTACATCTGCGACGAGTGCATCGATCTCTGCAACGAGATCATCGAGGAGGAGCTCGCGGAGACCAGCGAGGTGCGCTGGGAGGAGCTGCCCAAGCCCCGCGAGATCTACGAGTTCCTCGAGGGCTACGTGGTCGGCCAGGAGGCCGCCAAGAAGGCCCTGTCGGTCGCGGTGTACAACCACTACAAGCGGGTCCAGGCGGGCGAGAACGGCGGCCCGGGCGGCCGTGACGACGCCATCGAGCTGGCGAAGTCCAACATCCTGCTGCTGGGCCCCACGGGCTCCGGCAAGACCCTCCTCGCGCAGACCCTGGCGCGCATGCTGAACGTCCCGTTCGCGATCGCGGACGCGACGGCGCTCACCGAGGCGGGCTACGTCGGCGAGGACGTCGAGAACATCCTGCTGAAGCTGATCCAGGCGGCGGACTACGACGTCAAGAAGGCCGAGACCGGGATCATCTACATCGACGAGATCGACAAGGTCGCCCGCAAGAGCGAGAACCCGTCGATCACCCGGGACGTCTCGGGCGAGGGCGTCCAGCAGGCCCTGCTGAAGATCCTCGAGGGCACCACGGCATCGGTCCCGCCCCAGGGCGGCCGCAAGCACCCCCACCAGGAGTTCATCCAGATCGACACGACGAACGTCCTGTTCATCGTGGGCGGCGCCTTCGCCGGCCTGGAGAAGATCATCGAGGCGCGCGCGGGTGCCAAGGGCATCGGCTTCGGCGCCACGATCCTCTCCAAGCGCGAGCTGGAGGCCAAGGACGTCTTCGAGGACGTCATGCCGGAGGACCTGGTCAAGTTCGGCATGATCCCCGAGTTCATCGGCCGCCTCCCGGTGATCACGTCGGTTCACAACCTCGACCGCGAGGCCCTGCTGAAGATCCTCGTGGAGCCCCGCAACGCCCTGGTCAAGCAGTACCAGCGCCTCTTCGAACTCGACGGCGTGGAACTCGACTTCGAGCGCGAGGCCCTCGAGGCCATCGCCGACCAGGCCATCCTCCGCCAGACCGGCGCCCGCGGCCTGCGCGCCATCATGGAGGAGGTCCTCCAGGGCGTCATGTACGAGGTCCCCTCCCGCAAGGACGTCGCCCGCGTCGTCATCACCGCCGACGTCGTCCTCTCCAACGTCAACCCGACGCTCATCCCGCGGGACGTCCGGGGGCGGGGCGGCGGCGAACAGAAGACGGCGTAAGCCGGCGTAAACCACAGGCACGCGCGAGGGGCCCCGGTCGACCGACCGGGGCCCCTCGCGGCGTCCTGAGGGCGTCAGGCCTTGACGCGCACCTCGTTGCGGAACTTGGCGGTCAGTTCGGCGTCCTCGGCCGGGTCGCTGCTCCGGCCCGCAGCGAGGGTGGCGATGTCCATGGGCATGATCATGCCGAGCGTGCTGTGGTCACCCCAGATGCAGAAGTCGAACGACATCTCCTTGGGCCCGGTGCTGTCGGTGTTCTCGCCCTTGGCCTGCTGGCACTTGAGCACCGCACCCTCGAGCGAGGCCGGCTTGTACTCCTTCGGCTGACCCACCAGGCTGTACTTCTCGGTGCTGTCCTTGCTGCTCTCGGTCTTCATGTAGGCGAACATCGCGTCGACGGTCTTCTCGGGGTCGTCGATCGTTCCGTAGACACCGCCGAACTCGAGCACCTTCTGGCCCAGCGGGTTGGACTTGTCCCCGGACGTGTACTCGGCGCTGACGTCCTTCGGATTGTGCACGCCCCACTTCTCGGCGTCCTTGAGGTCGCTCGACGTCATCGTGTCGCTCTTGCTCGAACCGCGCTTGTACTCCGTCAGCACGGTCGCCGGCGTGATCAGCTTGTGCGGGCCGTCGTCCGCGACGCTCGCGCCGCCGTTTCCGCCGATGAGGAAGTACGCCCCCACCGCCACCGCCGCCACCACGGCCACCGCCGCGATGATCAGGCCGGTCTTCTTCTTGCCGCCGCCCGGCTCGGGTGCCTGGGGCATGCCGTAGGTCTGCTGGCCGTAGGGGTTCGGCTGCCGGCCGTACGGGTCCGGCTGCTGCGGCGCGCCCTGCTGCGGGTAGCCGTAACCGGGCTGCGGCGGGGCCGGCGGGGCCTGCGGGGCCTGCTGGGGGTAGCCGTAGCCGGGCTGCGGGGCCTGCGGCTGCTGGCCGTAGGGGCCGGGCTGACCGTAGGGCCCCGGCTGGCCGTACGGCCCAGGCTGCCCCGGCTGGCCGTACGGACCCGGCTGCTGGGGCGGCCCGCCGTACGGGCCCGGCTGGTTGTTGCTCATTTCTGGGTTCCCCTCCAGATGCCTTATGTGTTCCTGACATCCTGGCCCAGGCCCGGCGCGCGCACGGCACGGGGGGTCGCACCGTTACAGAACAAACGCGTTTCGGGACCGCCCCGTGACACCTCTAAACTGACCCCCGTGACCGAGAACGCTCAGCAGCAGCCACCAGCGCCCGCCACCGAACTGCCGACCCAGTACGCGCCGGCCGATGTAGAGGGGCCGCTGTACGAGCGCTGGGTAGAGCGGGGTTACTTCGAGGCGGACGCCAAGAGCGACAAGCCCGCGTACACCATCGTCATCCCGCCGCCGAACGTCACCGGTTCGCTCCACCTGGGCCACGCCTTCCAGCACACACTGATGGACGCCCTCACGCGCCGCAGGCGCATGCAGGGCTACGAGTCGCTGTGGCTGCCCGGCATGGACCACGCCGGCATCGCCACGCAGAACAAGGTCGAGCAGCAGCTCGCCGAGGAGGGCAAGTCCCGCCACGACCTCGGCCGCGAGGAGTTCGTCGAGCGTGTGTGGCAGTGGAAGGAGGAGTACGGCGGCAAGATCCTCGGCCAGATGCGCCGCCTCGGCGACGGCGTCGACTGGTCGCGCGAGCGCTTCACCATGGACGAGGGCCTGTCCAAGGCCGTCCAGACCATCTTCAAGAAGCTCTACGACGACGAGCTGATCTACCGCGCCGAGCGCATCATCAACTGGTGCCCGCGCTGTCTGACGGCCATCTCGGACATCGAGGTGGAGTACCAGGAGGACGACGGCGAGCTCGTCTCCATCAAGTACGGCGAGGGCGACGAGACGCTCGTCGTCGCCACCACCCGCGCCGAGACGATGCTCGGTGACACGGCCGTCGCCGTCCACCCCGACGACGAGCGCTACCGGCACCTGGTCGGCAAGCGCATCAAGCTGCCGCTGACCGACCGCGCCATCCCCGTCGTCGCCGACACGCACGTCGACCCCGCGTTCGGCACCGGCGCCGTCAAGGTCACCCCGGCCCACGACCCGAACGACTTCGCGATCGGCCAGCGCCACGGCCTGGAGTCCATCACCGTCATGGACGAGCGCGCCGTCATCACCGCGCACGGCCCCTTCCAGGGCCTGGACCGCTTCGAGGCGCGCTCCGCCATCGTCGCGGCCCTGCGCTCCCAGGGCCGGATCGTCGCCGAGAAGCGGCCCTACGTCCACAGCGTGGGCCACTGCTCGCGCTGCAAGACCACCATCGAGCCGCGCCTGTCGATGCAGTGGTGGGTCAAGGTCGGCCCGCTCGCCAAGGCCGCCGGTGACGCGGTCCGCGACGGCCGGGTGAAGATCCACCCCGAGGACATGGCGAAGCGGTACTTCGACTGGGTCGACAACATGCACGACTGGTGCATCTCGCGCCAGCTGTGGTGGGGCCACCGCATCCCCGTCTGGTACGGCCCGGAGGGCGAGGTCGTCTGCGTCGGCCCCGACGAGGAGCCGCCGGCCGGCGAGGGCTGGCACCAGGACACCGACGTCCTCGACACGTGGTTCTCCTCCGGCCTGTGGCCCTTCTCCACGCTCGGCTGGCCCGAACAGACCGAGGACCTGCGGAAGTTCTACCCGACCGACGTCCTGCTCACCGGCCACGACATCATCTTCTTCTGGGTCGCGCGGATGATGATGTTCGGCCTGTACGCCATGGACGGCGAGGTCCCCTTCCGCACCATCGCGCTGACCGGCCTGGTCCGCGACGAGCGCGGCAAGAAGATGTCGAAGTCCTTCGGCAACGTCGTCGACCCGCTGGACTGGATGGACAAGTACGGCTCCGACGCCGTCCGTTTCACCCTGGCCCGCGGCGCGAACCCCGGTACCGATGTGCCGATCGGCGAGGACTGGGTCCAGGCGTCCCGCAACTTCGCCAACAAGATCTGGAACGCGACCCGCTTCGCGCTGATGAACGGCGCGACGGTCGAGGGTCCACTGCCCGACCCGGAGCGGCTGTCCGCCACCGACCGCTGGATCCTGTCCCGCCTCAACAAGACCGTCGCCGAAGTCGACGCGTTCTACGAGGACTTCCAGTTCGCCAAGCTGTCCGACGCCCTCTACCACTTCGCCTGGGACGAGGTCTTCGACTGGTACGTCGAGCTGTCCAAGACGACGTTCCAGGCGGGCGGCGAGGCGGCCGAGGTCAGCAAGCGGGTCCTCGGCGAGGTCCTGGACGTCACCCTCAAGCTGCTGCACCCGGTGGTCCCGTTCGTCACCGACACCCTGTGGACCACCCTCACCGGCGGCGAGTCCATCGTGATCGCCGACTGGCCGGCCGACAGCGGCTTCCGCGACCAGGACGCGGAGCGGGAGATCGAGACCCTCCAGTCCGTCATCACCGAGGTCCGCCGGTTCCGCGCCGACCAGGGCCTCCAGCCCGGCCAGCGGGTCCCGGCCCGCCTGACCCTGGACGGCACGGCCCTGGCCCCGCACGAGGCCGCCATCCGCCAGCTGCTGCGCCTGCAGCCGGAGGGCGACTCCTTCACCGCCACGGCCACCCTGCCGATCGCCGGCGCCGAGGTCGCCCTCGACCTGTCCGGCACGATCGACGTGGCCGCCGAGCGCAAGCGGCTGGCCAAGGACCTGGCCGCCGCCGAGAAGGAGAAGGCCCAGGCCACGGCCAAGCTGGGCAACGAGGCGTTCCTGGCCAAGGCCCCGGACAACGTGGTGGACAAGATCCGCACGCGCCTGGCCAAGGCCGAGGAGGACATCGCCCGCATCACCGCGCAGCTGGACCGTCTGCCGTCGGCGTAGCCTGCGCGCGCACCCACGAGGGCCCCGGAGCTGTCCCGGCACCGGGGCCTTCGCGTACCGGGGCGAGGGGCCGCTCGCCGTGTGGTGCCGCGGCACACGAACAGGCGCGGGGCCGTATCGGTGTGCGGCTCGGCAGCGCGGGCGCGAGCGGTCCCGACGGACCCGTCACCCGGCAACCCGGGCAGCCACCCCGAACCGGACCTTTGTCACTGCGGCTCCGTAGACTGGCACCGTGAGCGACCCGAACGGTACCGACCAGCCCGACCCCCTCGACAGCTTCGACGAGATCATCGAAGCCGAGACCACGCGCGACCCCGACCTCGCCGTGATCGAAGCCGGCAGCCGTACCCTGCGCACCCAGGGCGGGCCGTCGTACGCCGACGTGCCCGCGCGCCCGGAGGACCCCGAGGTCGACAAGGCCCTGCGTGAGGTCGAGTCGGAGCTGGCCACGCGCTGGGGCGAGACCAAGCTGGAGCCCTCGGTCAGCCGCATCTCGGCGCTGATGGACGTCCTGGGCGAGCCGCAGCGGTCGTACCCCTCGATCCACATCACGGGCACGAACGGCAAGACCTCCACCGCTCGCATGATCGAGGCCCTGCTCGGCGCCTTCGAGCTGCGCACCGGCCGCTACACCAGCCCGCACGTGCAGTCGATCACCGAGCGGATCAGCCTGGACGGTGCCCCGATCTCCGCCGAGCGGTTCATCGAGACGTACCAGGACATCAAGCCGTACGTGGAGATGGTGGACGCGCAGCAGGAGTACCGGCTGTCCTTCTTCGAGGTGCTCACCGGCATGGCGTACGCGGCGTTCGCCGACGCGCCCGTCGACGTGGCCGTCGTGGAGGTCGGCATGGGCGGCAGCTGGGACGCCACCAACGTGATCGACGGCGACGTCGCGGTCGTCACCCCCATCGACCTGGACCACACCGACCGCCTCGGCGGGACGCCCGCCGAGATCGCGGGGGAGAAGGGCGGCGTCATCAAGCAGGACGCGACCGTCATCCTGGCGCAGCAGCCGGTGGACGCGGCGCAGGTGCTGCTGAAGAAGGCCGTGGAGGTGGACGCCACCGTGGCCCGCGAGGGTCTGGAGTTCGGCGTGGTGTCCCGGCAGGTCGCCGTCGGCGGGCAGCTGCTCACCCTGCGCGGCCTCGGCGGCGAGTACCCCGAGGTGTACATCCCGCTGCACGGCGCCCACCAGGCGCACAACGCGGCCGTGGCGCTCGCCGCCGTGGAGGCGTTCTTCGGCGTCGGCGCACAGCGCGCCGAGCCGCTGGACATCGACACCGTCCGCAAGGCCTTCGCCGCGGTGTCCTCGCCGGGCCGCCTGGAGGTCGTACGGCGCTCGCCCACGGTCGTGCTGGACGCCGCGCACAACCCGGCGGGCGCCGCGGCCGCCGCCGAGGCCGTGCGGGAGGCGTTCGACTTCAGCCGGCTGATCGGTGTGGTCGGCGCGAGCGGCGACAAGAACGTGCGGGGGCTGCTGGAGGCCCTCGAGCCGATCTTCGCCGAGGTCGTCGTCACGCAGAACTCCAGCCATCGCGCCATGGACGCGGACGAGCTGGCCGCGATCGCCGTCGAGGTGTTCGGCGACGAGCGGGTGCAGGTCGAGCCGCGGCTGCCGGACGCCCTGGAGGCCGCGATCACGCTGGCCGAGGAGGAGGGCGAGTTCGCGGGCGGCGGGGTGCTGGTCACCGGTTCCGTCATCACGGTCGGCGAGGCCCGGCTGCTGCTGGGGAAGGGCTGAGGTCCCAAGATGCGTACGTTGTGCTCCTCGACCCTGATCGGCGAGTTCTTCGTCATCGGCTTCGCCGGGCTGGTGGCCATGAAGGACCCCGGTCTGTCGGTGTCCACGGTGTGGCTCGTCAGCGGCCTCGCCATGCTGCTGTGCGTGTTGCTGTGCGGCACGGTGACCCGTCCCGGCGGAGTGGCCCTGGGCTGGGCCCTGCAGATCGCCCTGATCGCCTCCGGCGTCTTCGTGCCCACCATGTACTTCATGGGCGCGGTGTTCGCGGCGCTGTGGTGGGCGTCGGTGCACTTCGGCAGGAAGGTGGACGAGGCGAAGGCCAGATTCGCGGCGCAGGCGCAGTCCTCCTCCACAGCTGACGCTGCGTGACGAGCGCGGACCGCGACCTTGTAACCTCGTCCCACCGCACACGTCAGTGATAGGAGTTCCCCCGTGAGCCAGCGCACCCTCGTCCTGCTCAAGCCCGACGCCGTCCGTCGCGGCCTGACCGGCGAGATCATCAGCCGTATCGAGCGCAAGGCCGGCTGGCAGATCACCGCGCTGGAACTGCGCACGCTGGACCGGGCCACGCTGGAGCAGCACTACGCCGAGCACGTCGGCAAGCCCTTCTACGCGCCGCTGGTCGAGTTCATGTCCTCCGGCCCGGTCGTCGCCCTGATCGTCGAGGGCGAGCGGGTCATCGAGGGCGTGCGCGCGCTGGCCGGCCCGACCGACCCGATCGCCGCGGCGCCGGGCTCGATCCGCGGGGACTTCGGCGTGATCGTCCGCGAGAACCTGATCCACGCCTCCGACTCCGAGGAGTCCGCCGAGCGCGAGGTGAAGATCTTCTTCCCCGGCCGCGCGTAACGCCCGCCGCCACCGCGCAGACGTCAGGTCCGGGAATCCACCCGGACCTGAATATTTCACGCATGACTACCGGCGATTGAGGGAACGAGCGCCCCCGAACGCCCGTCTCCGCAAGCGAGGCGGACCGCCATCTGGTGACAATGGCGGAGACCCTCGCGCAGTGTTCGTGCAGGCCCGTTTACGATGGAGGCCTTCACGTCACAGCACCCGCCTCGCCGACCTGATATGCCCTCAAAAGCTCAGGAAGGCCAGATGAATCCGGATGGGGAACTCAATGTCGTTCATCGGCCGTGACATGGCTGTCGACCTCGGGACCGCCAACACGCTGGTGTACGTCAGGGGTCGCGGGATCGTACTCAACGAGCCGTCCGTCGTCGCGATCAACACCAACACCGGTGGCATCCTGGCGGTCGGCGCCGAGGCGAAGAAGATGATCGGCCGGACGCCGGGCAACATCGTGGCGGTGCGGCCACTGAAGGACGGTGTGATCGCCGACTTCGAGATCACCGAGCGGATGCTGCGCTACTTCATCCTGAAGATCCACAAGCGGCGGTATCTGGCGCGTCCGCGGGTCGTCGTCTGCGTGCCCTCCGGCATCACGGGCGTCGAGCGCCGCGCGGTCATCGAGGCGTCCACCCAGGCCGGCGCCCGCCAGGTGCACATCATCGAGGAGCCCATGGCCGCGGCCATCGGCTCCGGCCTGCCGGTCCACGAGGCCACGGGCAACATGGTGGTGGACATCGGCGGCGGCACCACGGAGGTCGCGGTCATCTCGCTCGGCGGCATCGTCACGGCCCAGTCCATCCGCGTCGCCGGCGACGAACTGGACAACGCGATCATCCAGTACATCAAGAAGGAGTACAGCCTTCTGCTGGGTGAGCGCACGGCCGAGCAGATCAAGATCACGATCGGTTCGGCGTACGCCCTCGACGCCGACGAGCACACCGAAGTCCGCGGCCGGGACCTCGTGTCCGGGCTGCCGAAGACCGTCGTCATCTCGGCGGCCGAGGTCCGCAAGGCGATCGAGGAGCCGGTCAACGCGATCGTCGACGCGGTCAAGACGACCCTCGACAAGTGCCCGCCGGAGCTGTCCGGCGACATCATGGACCGGGGAATCGTTCTGACCGGCGGCGGCGCCCTGTTGCGCGGGCTCGACGAGCGGCTGCGGCGCGAGACCGGCATGCCGATCCACATCGCCGAGGACCCGCTGGACAGCGTCGCGCTCGGCTCCGGCAAGTGCGTCGAGGAGTTCGAGGCGCTGCAGCAGGTGCTGGACGCCCAGCCGCGCAGATGACGCAACTCGCCGATTCCGCCGTACGGGACGTTCTGTTCTCGTGCGGCGGATCGTTGATATAGAGGCATCAGCTCCCCCGAACGGGCCTGTTGGGTTTGCGCCGCACCATTCGCTTTTCCCGGGCCCGACGAATTCCTACTTGAGGAAGGCACGGCCGCCGCACGTGAGGGACACGAAAGAGAGCCGGCTGCTCCTAATCCTGCTGGTCGCGATCGCGTTCGCGCTGATCACGGTGGATATCCGCGGGGGCCGGAACTCACCGGTCGACGGCGCCCGGCAGGCCGCGGCCACGGTGTTCGGCCCGGTGGAGAACGGGCTGTCCTCGGCGGTCGAGCCGGTGGGCAACGCCGTCTCCGCGGTCCGCGACTCCGGCAGCCGGCACGCGCGTCTCACCGCACTGGAGAAGGAGAACGCGGCGCTCAAGGCGAAGCTCGGCAGCGACGACCGCAGCCGCAGCCGCCTGAACCAACTCGACAAGATGCTGAAGCTGGCGGGCGAGGGCCAGTACGGCATCAAGGGCGCTCAGGTCGTCGCCATAGGGTCGGCGCAGGGCTTCTCCTGGACCGTGACCATCGACGTCGGCGCCAACGACGGCATCAAGCGGGACATGACCGTGCTCAACGGCGACGGCCTGGTCGGGCGCGTCACCACGGTCGGGCCCGACACCTCCACCGTGCTGCTCGCCAACGACCCCGACTTCACCGTCGGCACCCGCATGGAGGGCAGCGACGAACTCGGCTTCGCCTCCGGGCAGGGCGACCGCCCGCTGCGCGTGGAACTGCTCAACGCCAAGGCCGAGGTGAAGAAGGGCGACCGCCTCGTCACCTTCGGCTCGGAGGCCGACAAGCCGTTCGTGCCGGGCGTGCCCGTCGGTGTGGTCTCCCGCGTCGACCCCTCCGGCGGCGGCCTCACCCGCACCCTCTACGTGACCCCGTACGTCAGCTTCACCAAGCTCGACATCGTCGGTGTGGTCGTCCAGGCCCCCAAGAAGGACCCGCGCGACGAGGTCCTGCCGGCCAAGCCCAAGCCGGTGCCCACCCCGACGGTGACCGTCACCGTCACCCCGTCGGCCGGCGTCCCGGTCAACCCCAACGACCAGCAGCCGCAGCAGTAGGAGCTGAATCCCCATGCGTGTCAACCGGATCCTGCTCTCCACCGCCCTGGTCGTCGTCGCCATGGTGATCCAGGTGAGCGTCCTCGCCCGTCTGCACCTGCCGGGCGCCGTCCCCGACCTGCTGCTGCTCACCGTCCTCGGCCTCGCCATGGTGTACGGCCATGTCGGCGGCGCCCTCGTCGGGTTCGGCGCCGGCCTGCTGGCCGACCTCGCCCCGCCCGCGGACCACGCGGCCGGCCGCTACGCGCTCGTGCTGTGCGTGACCGGCTACTTCGCCGGGCTCATCAAGCCGGAGACCGGCCGCCTGAAGTCGGTCACCGGCCCGATGGCCGTCGTGGTCGCCGCGGCGATCGGCTCCACGCTGCTGTACGCCGGGGTGGGCGCCCTGGTCGGCGACACCGCCGCCCGCCACGTCGGCCTGACCGGCCTGCTGTTGTCCGCCGCCCTGTACGACCTGCTGCTGGCGCCGTTCGTGGTCCCGGCGGTCATGTGGCTGGCGCGTCGCGCCGACAACGACCCGCTGACCGAGGCCCCCGGCTCCGCCAGGGCGAGCGACATCTCCTCCGGCTGGCTCACCTCCGGCACCGGCCTGCGCATCGGCAGCCAGCGCAGCGGCCTGGGCGCGCTGAAGGCCAGGGCCCGCACCCGCTCCGCCCGGGTGGGCCGCATCAAGGGGGTCAAGCGACTTTGAGCGCGCGTCAGACAGCGGGCGACCCGGCAGGGTTCACCCGAACGAGGCGGCTTTCGCGGAACCCGGCTTCACAGGCTGATCGTTCATCATTCGTACACGCGCAGCCGGTTCGCACACACGCGCCGCGCGCACAGACGTCCTTGCTCTGAGAGGGGGAGACAGCCGCAGTGACCAACATCCCCGAGACCGGTCGGACCCCACGGGTCCAGATCCGGCTCGTCGTGATCCAGATCCTCGTCCTGTCCCTCCTCGGCACGCTCGGCGGCCGGCTGTGGTACCTGCAGATCCGGGAGGGCGCCCAGTACCAGAAGGAGGCCTCCGGCAACCACGTCCAGCAGGTCGTCCAGCCCGCCGTGCGCGGCGACATCCTTGACGCCCGCGGCGTGCCCCTCGCCGACAACGAGACGCGCCTGGTCGTCTCCGCCTCCCGCACCGACCTGCTGAAGCAGAAGGACGGCGGAAAGGCGGTGCTCACCAAGCTGGCCGGAATCCTCGGCATGAAGCCCGCCGAGGTCATGCAGAAGGTCCGCCTCTGCGACTCCAAGACCCCCCAGCCGTGCTGGAACGGCTCGCCGTACCAGCCCATCCCCATCACCGACAAGGCCACGCCCCGGCAGGCCCTGCAGATCCGCGAGCGCGCCGAGGACTTCCCCGGCATCACCGCCGAGCCCGAGGCCGTGCGCCGCTACCCGGGCCCCGGCAAGTCCAACACCGCCCAGGTCCTCGGCTACCTCTCCCCGGTCACCGACGACGAGATCCAGAAGGCCAAGAACACCAGCTCGCCCTACCTGCGCTCGGACATGGTCGGCCGCTCCGGCCTGGAGCGGCAGTACGACAAGGAACTGCGCGGCAAGGCCGGCGTGACCCGCTACGAGGTGGACAACCTCGGCCGGGTCATCGGCAAGGCCAAGTCCGACGCGGCCCAGCCCGGTTCGAACCTGGTCACCAGCATCGACTCCCGGGTCCAGCGCGTCGCCGAGTACGAGCTGGACAAGGCCATGAAGACCGCCCGCCAGCAGTACGACAGCATCACCCACGAGAACTACAAGGCGGACTCCGGCGCCGTCGTGGTGATGGAGGCCAAGACCGGCCGCATCGTCGCCATGGCCTCGGCCCCGACCTACGACCCGAACGTCTGGGTCGGCGGCATCTCCGGCAAGGACTACAAGGCCCTCACCGGCAAGGGCTCCGACTACCCGCTGCTCAACAGGGCCATACAGGGTCAGGCGGCCCCCGGCTCGACCTTCAAGGTGGTCTCCACGGCCGCCGCGGTCCAGGCCGGCTACCCCTGGGACGGTGGCTACCCGTGCACCAGTTCCTACTCGGTGGGCGGCCAGGTCTTCAAGAACTTCGAGGGCGAGAACTTCGGCGACATCTCCCTCGGCCGCGCCCTCGAGGTCTCCTGCGACACCGTCTTCTACGGCCTCGCCGACAGGGAGTGGAAGAAGGACGGCGGCATCAACCCCAAGCCGGGACAGCCCAAGGACTGGTTCTTCAAGACCGCCCACCAGTTCGGCCTCGGCAAGGAGACCGGCATCGACCTGCCCAACGAGGTCACCGGCCGCATCCCCGACCGCCAGTGGAAGCTGAACTACTGGAAGGCCAACAAGGACGCCTGGTGCAAGAGCGGCAAGAAGGACGGCACCTACGTCGAGAAGATCGCCTACGAGAACTGCCTCGAAGGCAACAAGATGCGCGAGGGTGACGAGATCAACTACTCCATCGGCCAGGGCGACACCCTCGTCACGCCGATCCAGGAGGCGATGATCTACAGCGCCGTCGCCAACGGCGGCACCGAGTACGTCCCGACCATCGGCAAGGCGATCATCAGCGCCGACGGCAAGACGGTCCAGGAGATCAAGCCCAAGGTCCAGCGCAAGCTGCCGGTCAACCAGGCCACCATCAAGGGCATGGACGACGCGTTCGCGGGCGTCATCACCCGTGGTACGGCCGCCTGGAAGTTCAACGGCTGGCCGCAGAACAAGATCCCGCTGCACGGCAAGACCGGTACGGCGGAGGTCTACGGCAAGCAGACCACCTCCTGGCTGGCCACGTACTCCAAGGACTACACGGTGATCATGACGATCGCCCAGGCGGGTACCGGTTCCGGCGCCTCCGGTGAGGCCGTGCGCAACATCTACAGCGCGCTCTACGGCGTCCAGGGCGACGGCTCCATCGACAAGAAGAAGGCGCTGCTGCCGGAGCCGCAGAAGGGCCTGCCGAAGGTCCGCACGGACGGCACCATCGCCGCGCCGCGCGTCGTCGGCGACCCGGCGAAGGACGCCGAGGCCTCCCAGAAGAACAACCCGAGCAACGGCGGCGACCAGCCCGCCGCCACCACCTCGCCCACCACGGGCAACCGGAACACCCGCAGGGGCCCACGCAGGAACCGCAGAAGGGGAAGCCGGAGGATGCCCTCATGACCGGCGCGAACAGCTTCTCCGTCTCCGGGTACGGCCCCGAGCGGGCCGGCTGGACCAGGATCTTCGCCCGCGACTCACTGGCCCGCCGCCTCGACTGGCCGATGCTGCTGGCCGCCATGGCGCTGTCGCTGCTGGGCTCGCTGCTGGTCTTCTCGGCGACCCGCAACCGCACCGAGATCAACCAGGGCGACCCGTACTTCTTCCTGGAACGCCACCTGATGAACCTCGGCATCGGGTTCGCCCTGATGATCGGCACGCTCTGGCTCGGCCACCGCGCCCTGCGCAACGCGGTGCCGCTCCTGTACGGCCTGTCGGTCGCGCTGGCCCTGGTGGTCCTCACCCCGCTCGGCGCGACGATCAACGGCCAGCGCAACTGGATCGTCATCGGCGGCTTCTCCCTCCAGCCCGCCGAGTTCCTCAAGGTCACGATCATCCTGGGCATGGCCATGCTGCTGGCCGCCCGGGTGGACGCGGGCGACAAGCCGTACCCCGACCACCGGACCGTGGCGCAGTCCCTGGGCCTGGCCGCCGTGCCGTGCGTGATCCTGCTGCTCATGCCGGACCTGGGCTCCGTGCTGGCCATGGTGGCCATCATCCTGGGCGTGCTGCTCGCCTCGGGCGCCTCCAACCGCTGGGTCTTCGGCCTGCTCATCGCCGGAGTCGTCGGCTGCATCACCATCTGGCAGCTGCACATCCTGGACCAGTACCAGATCAACCGCTTCGCGGCCTTCGCCAACCCCGACCTGGACCCGGCCGGCGTCGGCTACAACACCAACCAGGCCCGCATCGCCATCGGCTCCGGCGGACTGACCGGCGCCGGGCTCTTCCACGGCTCGCAGACCACCGGCCAGTTCGTGCCCGAGCAGCAGACCGACTTCGTGTTCACGGTCGCCGGGGAGGAGCTGGGCTTCCTCGGCGCCGGCCTCATCATCTTCCTGATCGGTGTCATCCTCTGGCGCGCGTGCCGCATCGCCCGCGACTCGACCGAGCTGTACGGCACGATCGTCGCCGCGGGGATCGTCGCCTGGTTCGCCTTCCAGGCCTTCGAGAACATCGGCATGACCCTCGGCATCATGCCGGTCACCGGCCTGCCGCTGCCCTTCGTGTCGTACGGCGGCTCCTCGATGTTCGCGGTCTGGGTGGCGGTCGGACTGCTGCAGTCGATCAAGGTGCAGCGGCCCCTGTCGGCGTGAGGCAGGCGGAGCCCGGGTTCCGAGGCCGTTCACCCGGAACGGCCTCTGCCGCACCGGCCCGCCGCCCACTAGATTCGGTTCATGGCGGATGCGAAACGCGAGATCGAGCGCAAGTACGAATCCGACGACGGCGGGCTGCCCGACCTGACCGGCGTCGGCCCCGTGGCGGCCGTCCTCGACAAGGGCCTGGTCGAGCTCGACGCCGTCTACTACGACACCGCCGACGAGCGCCTGGCCGCCGCCAACCTCACCCTGCGCCGCCGCACCGGAGGCTCCGACGCCGGCTGGCACCTGAAACTCCCGCTCGCCCCCGGAGTCCGCGAGGAGATCCGCGCCCCGCTCTCTGACACCGTCCCCGACGAGATCGCCGCACTGGTCCGCTCCCGCGTCCGGGACGCCGAGCTGATCCCCCTGGTCCACCTCCGCTCCGCCCGCGACGTCCGCCACCTCGTCGACGCCGACGGCACCCTGCTGGCCGAGGCCAGCGTCGACACCGTCACCGCCGAACGGCTCACCGGCGGGCGCGGAGCCGCCCAGTGGACCGAGATCGAGGTGGAACTGGCCGACGACGGCGACCCGGCCTTCCTCGACCAGGTGGAGAAGCGGCTGCGCAAGGCCGGCGTACGACCGTCCACGTCGCCGTCGAAGCTCGCCCACGCCCTCGAGCAGACCGCCGGCACCCGCCGCAAGCCGCCCGGTCCCGCCCAGCCGGTCACCGCCGGCGACCACGTCCTCGCCTACCTGCGCGCCCAGCGCGACGCCGTCGTCGACCTCGACCCCGCCGTCCGTCGCGACACACCCGACGCCGTGCACCGCATGCGCGTCGCCACCCGCCGCGCCCGCAGCACCCTGCGCACCTTCCGCACCGTCCTCGACCGCGCCGCCACCGACCCCGTCGGCGCCGAGCTGAAGTGGCTCGCCGGCGAACTCGGCGTCGACCGCGACCAGGAGGTCCTCGCCGAACGGCTGACCACCGCCCTCGACGCCCTCCCACCCGACCTGGTCAGCGGCCCCGTCCGCGAACGCCTCGCCTCCTGGGCGGGCACCCGGCACCGCCGGGCCCACGCCCACCTCACCGGCGTCCTCGACTCCCGCCGCTACCTCACCCTCCTGGACACCCTCGACACCCTCCTCGCCGACCCGCCCCTGCGGAAGGCGGCCGCCCGGAAACCGGACAAGGTCCTGTCCAGGGCCGTGCACAAGGACTTGGCGAAGCTCACCGCCCTGGTGGAGCACGCCCTGAACGCACCCCCCGGCGAGCAACGCGACCTCGCCGTCCACGAGGCCCGCAAGAAGGCCAAGCGCACCCGCTACGCGGCCGAGGCCGCCACCCCCGCCCTCGGCGCCCGCGCCCGCGCCCTCACCGCCTCCATGAAGTCCCTCACCACCCTCCTCGGCGACCACCAGGACAGCGTCATGGCCCGCCGGACCCTGCGCGAACTGGCCGCCACCGCCCACGCCGCGGGCGAGAGCGCGTTCACCTACGGAGTGCTGTACGGCAAAGAGGAGGCGCGCGCCGCGGCCGCGGAGGCGGAGCTGCCCGGCCTGTGGCGCAGGATCGCCGCCGGGCGCTGAGGCCGGGCGTTCGGAGGAGGCCTCCAGGCGGGTTACGCTTGATGGTCACCCCTGTCAGCTCATGAAGGTTCGCGAGATGCCTGTCGAGTCGGTTTTCCCGCAGCTCGAAGCTCTGCTCCCGCACGTGCAGAAGCCGATCCAGTATGTCGGTGGAGAGCTCAACTCCACCGTCAAGGACTGGGACGAGTGCGACGTCCGCTGGGCGCTCATGTACCCGGACGCATACGAGGTGGGCCTGCCCAACCAGGGCGTCCAGATCCTCTACGAAGTCCTCAACGAGCGGGAGGGCGTCCTCGCCGAGCGCACCTACAGCGTCTGGCCGGACCTGGAGGCGCTCATGCGCGAGCACGGCGTCCCCCAGTTCACGGTCGACAGCCACCGCCCCGTCAAGGCCTTCGACGTGTTCGGCATCAGCTTCTCCACGGAGCTGGGCTACACCAACATGCTCACCGCCCTGGACCTGGCCGGCATCCCGCTGGAGTCCAGGGACCGCACGCTCGACGACCCGATCGTCCTGGCCGGCGGCCACGCGGCCTTCAACCCCGAGCCGATCGCCGACTTCATCGACGCGGCCGTCATCGGCGACGGCGAGCAGGCCGTGCTCGACATGACCCGGATCGTCCGCGAGTGGAAGGCCGAGGGCCGCCCCGGCGGCCGCGAGGAGATCCTCTTCCGCCTGGCGAAGACGGGCGGGGTCTACGTCCCGGCGTTCTACGACGTCGAATACCTCCCCGACGGCCGCATCGCCCGCGTGGTCCCCAACAAGTCGGGCGTCCCGTGGCGCGTCTCCAAGCACACGGTCATGGACCTGGACGAGTGGCCCTACCCCAAGCAGCCCCTCGTCCCCCTCGCCGAGACGGTCCACGAGCGCATGTCGGTGGAGATCTTCCGCGGCTGCACCCGCGGCTGCCGCTTCTGCCAGGCCGGCATGATCACCCGCCCGGTGCGCGAGCGCTCGATCACCGGGATCGGCGAGATGGTGGACAAGGGCCTGAAGGCCACGGGCTTCGAAGAGGTGGGCCTGCTCTCCCTCTCCTCGGCCGACCACTCGGAGATCGGCGACATCGCCAAGGGCCTCGCGGACCGCTACGAGGACGACAAGATCGGCCTCTCCCTCCCCTCGACCCGCGTCGACGCCTTCAACATCGACCTGGCGAACGAGCTGACCCGCAACGGCCGCCGCTCCGGCCTGACCTTCGCCCCCGAGGGCGGCTCCGAGCGCATCCGCAAGGTCATCAACAAGATGGTCTCGGAGGACGACCTGATCCGTACGGTCGCCACGGCCTACGGCAACGGCTGGCGCCAGGTGAAGCTGTACTTCATGTGCGGCCTGCCCACGGAGACCGACGACGACGTCCTGCAGATCGCCGACATGGCGACCCACGTCATCCAGAAGGGCCGCGAGGTCTCCGGCTCCAACGACATCCGCTGCACGGTCTCGATCGGCGGCTTCGTGCCCAAGCCCCACACCCCCTTCCAGTGGGCCCCGCAGCTGTCGGCGGAGGAAACGGACGCGCGCCTGGAGAAGCTCCGCGACAAGATCCGCGGCGACAAGAAGTACGGCCGCTCCATCGGCTTCCGCTACCACGACGGCAAGCCCGGCATCGTCGAGGGCCTGCTCTCCCGTGGCGACCGCCGCATCGGCGCCGTCATCCGCGCGGTCTACGACGACGGCGGCCGCTTCGACGGCTGGCGCGAGCACTTCTCCTACGACCGCTGGATGGCCTGCGCGGACAAGGCGCTGGCGCCGTTCGGCGTGGACGTCGACTGGTACACCACCCGCGAGCGCACCTACGAGGAGGTCCTCCCCTGGGACCACCTCGACTCCGGCCTCGACAAGGACTGGCTCTGGGAGGACTGGCAGGACGCCCTCGACGAGACGGAGGTCGAGGACTGCCGCTGGACCCCGTGCTTCGACTGCGGCGTCTGTCCGCAGATGGACACGGCCATCCAAATCGGCCCGACCGGCAAGAAGCTGCTGCCCTTGACGGTCAAGAACGCGGGTCCGACGCCGGCTTCGAGTGGTCACGCGCACTGACGTCTTTTCGCTTCCTCCGGACCAAGCGGATCAGTAACAGCCGTCGCCGATGGTTGGGGCATCGGTAAAGGGCTGTGACCCCGGCCGGGTATCGGCCCGGCTGGGGTCATCCCCTGGGAGGTTCATGACGGTCGGACGGTTCGGACGGTTCAGGCGGTCGGCTCCGGGGCTACTTCGTCCGTGTTCGTCTAGTTCTGGTCCTTCGACTCACGATGGGTGACTGCTGCGGGCTCCACGGTCTTGGGCGCCTGGTTCTTTGCCATGCCGTTGAGAATCAGGTTGAGCACGATCGCGGCCGAGGCGCCGAGCGTGACACCGCTGTTCAGGAGCGAGGACAGGTCGGCGTTCATGTGCTTCGTGAAGAGCACCGGGACGGTGGCGGGCACCAGCGCGAAGGCCAGGGACACGCCCACGACCAGCGCGTTCTTCTCCTCCTTGAGGTCGACCTTGGCGAGGGTCTGGATGCCGGCCAAGGCCACCATCGCGAACATCACGGTCGCCGCGCCACCGAGCACGGCGTGCGGGACCGAAGCGACGACTGCGGCGGCCTTCGGCAGAAGACCCAGGATGATCATGAACACGCCGGCTGTGACCACGACGAACCGGCTCTTGACCTTCGTCATCCGCACCAGGCCGACGTTCTCGGCGAACGCCGTGTACGGGAAGGAGTTGAGGATGCCACCGAGAGCCGTGGCGATGCCGTCGGCGCGCAGGGCCCTGGCCACCGTCTCGCTGTCGACGTCCGTGCCGACGATGTCGCCGATCGCATACGTGTCACCGGTCGTTTCGACCATGGTGATCAGCATGACGACGAGCATCAGGAGGATCGGGAACCACTGGAACTTCGGTGCCCCGAAGTGGAACGGCGTCGTGATGCCGATCCAGTCGGCCTTGCTCACCTCCGCGAAGTGCGCGTCCCCGAGGAGGAGCGCGACGACGGTGCCACCGAACAGGCCGAGCAGGATGGCGATGCTGGAGAGGAACTGTCGGCCGAACTTCATCAGCAGGAGGATGAAGAGCACCGTGCCGCCGGCGTAGGCGAAGTTCCTGGGATCACCGAAGTCCGGGCTGCCGAGTCCGCCGGCCGCGTCGTTGAGGCCCACGGGGATCAGCACGATGCCGAGGACGGTGATCACCGTGCCGGTCACGACCGGCGGGAAGAGTCGCATGACCGTACGGAACGCCTCGGCAGGCAGCCATGCAAACGCGAAGGTCGCCAGACCCGCGGTGATGACGGCTCCGTAGATCGCCAGCAGCGCTGCCGTACCGCCCCCGGCCCCGAGACCGATAGCGATCATCGGCGATACGGCGGTGAAGGTGACGCCCTGGATCAGCGGCAGCCGCGAACCGATCCGGCCGAAGCCGAAGGCCTGGATGATGGATGCGATACCGCAGGTGAAGAGGTCTGCGTTGATCAGGTAGACCAGTTGTCCCGTGCTGAGCTTCAGAGCCCCTCCCACGATGATCGGGACGATCACCGCGCCGGCGTAGAAGGCCAGTACGTGCTGGAAGCCGTAGAGCGCCAGCTTGGGAATGGGAAGCACCTCGTTGACCGGGTGCGTAGTCTGCTCTGCGGGAGCAGGAAGTCCGGCGGCGACACGTGCCATCTCTGCCTTGCCCTTCAATGAGGTAGGTAGGTGAGAGGAGATCTGGTTATCCCCGGTCACGCTCTGATGGCGGCCCAGGGTTTTCAGTGCGTCACGTCGTCGAAGCCTCGCTGGTGACGGCAGCAGGTGTCTCGTCGTGTGACCGAGATCAAACGCCATGTGCTACCCCGTGAACATTGGCGGTTTACACAAAATGTGGATGCTGACGTGATGCCTGTTTGTGGGTTCCGACAGTGGTGGTGAGCGGGTGCATCCGGTGTGCACAGGGAATCGGAGCAGCGGAACCCAGCAACTCGGTTGCCCGCGGACCGGCTTGCGCAGGCGCGGTGGCCATTCGCTCCCCGCCGCCGAGCTCCGCCATGGGTATGCAGGCAGTGACGACGCAGCGTTCGAACGACGGTGGTGTGGACGTCGACGCACTGGACCCGACGCCGATCCGCGGCGGCAAGATCGTCGTCCAGGTGAAGCGCTACCGCAACACCGTGCCGCCCACCGCGGTGCGCGACTTGTACGGCACGGTCCAGGATGTCGGCGCCAACAAGGGCGTTCTGGTGACGACATCGGGCTTCGGCCCGGGCTCGCACACATTCGCCCGCGGAAAGCCGCTGGAACTGATCTCTGGCAGTGAACTCGTCGACCTCCTGCACCGGCACGGGCTCCGCGGACGCCTGGGAGGGGGCGGGCGACCGACTCCCGCGCGGCCCGAACCGTCCGCTCCGGCGGCCTCGGCTGACGACTACAACGTGCTCGGCATGATGTGGTCCGGCACCGTTGCGTTGGACGTCTGCGCACTCGTCTGCCGGGGCAACCAGGTTTTGAGCGAGGACCACTTCGTTTTCTTCAACAACCCGCGGACCCCGGACGGTTCGGTACGAGCGGTGACGGCCGTGGCGCCGGACAAAGCGGCGATCAGGGTCTCCTTCGACGCGCTGCCGCAAGGCGCTGATCGGTTCGTCCTGGTCGCGGCCGTGGATCCGGAGATCAATCCGGACGCGGATCTTTCCGGTTTCACGGATGTCTGTATCCGCTTGCTCGACCCGTCGATGAACGACCTCGACCGGCTTGAGGTCTCCGACGGTCGTGCCGGCGAAACGGCGCTGGTGCTTGGTTCCTTCCGTCGGAGATCAAGTGGCGACTGGGACTTCGTGCCAGGAGGAAAGGGCTACACAGGAGGTCTGGAGGAGCTCGTCCAGGACTACGGCATCGAGGTGGAGTAGCCCCGCTGGTGTCGAGAGTATTGCTGGGTGTGCCCGAGATGGGCACCCACATCCACATCGGGACCGCGGCGCCCTCTCCGCGGCAGGTGGCGAGGCCGGCAAGCACCTCTCCAAGGGAGCGCACTGCACAACGTCGCCGGAAGCTCACGGGGCCGTGCGTTCGTCAAGGCCTGGCAATGACTGCGGCGGACGTTGAACGTTCCCCGGGCGCGCCACGTACGGCGGGTGGATCCGTCATTCCGGCTCGTCGGGTTGTCCCTCCAGCCCGTCGGGACGGGAGCCGCGCGGCGCGACCGTCGTGTGGCGCGACCGTGACTTCCCCTCGCCGGGGGGAAGCGCAGTGAGGAGCAGCCTGTGCCCCGCAAGGACTCGACACGGTTGTCGCGTGTGTCGCGGCGCGAACGCGCCCGACGCTGGAAACGGTCGAAGCTGGGGCTGGCATTCATCGGCGGGCCGGTTCTGCTGGCAGTCGTCGCGGGTTCGGTCTTCGCGGCGGAAAGCCATGACCGGCAGCGCCCGCGGGCAGACCGGCCGGCCTCCGCGCAGCCGGCGTCGGACGCCAAGCCCGACCCGAACTGCACGCTGCTGGTGCCCGATCACCCCCTCAGCGCGCGCGGTCTGGCCACGCCGTACCAACTCGTCGCGACCGACCCGGCACAGGGGCCGTGCCACGAGGCCAACCCCGACCAGTCGGCGTTCGTGGAAGCGGCGATCCTCACCCGCGGCGGCAAACTGACCATCTACAACCCGCTGGTGATCGACAAAGGAACGAGACCGGCCGCGCGCACCGTCCGGCCCTCGGTGCCGAGAGGATCGACCGTCGGCATCTGGTTCGGCTTCAACAACGCCGAGTTGACCCTGCGCAGGAGTGGCCGCTCCGATGCGCTCGCCCAGGGCCGATGCGTCAACGGCCTGCACGCGTCCGTCTTCGGTCAGTTCGCCTACTGCAACGCGCCGGCCTTCTTCCGGGCCGCCGACGCCCAGATCGCCAAGGGACACCTCAGGATTCCGGCGCTCGGGCGCGCCAAGGACGGGTTGCCCTGCCCGACCACGAGGGACTTCTCCGTCGTGGACCAGGACGGCAGCGACAACGTGGTGACCCACTACCTCGCCGACGCGCACGGCCGCATCGCCCAGAACAACGCCGCGAGCAGGGCGGCCCTGAAGAGGGCCGCGCGACTGGCCAACCGGGGCTATCGCCGCCACCGTCACCACGGCAGTACGCGGCCCGGGACCGCTGCCCCCACGGATCTCGCCAACGGCAGCGACAACCTGCTGCTCACCCAGTTCATGGACCCGGCTCTCGGCTGCAAGCCCTTCACCGCGCCGGACCAGTCCGGCGACGGCCGGGCCACGTCCGCGCTCGCCCTGGACGAACTGTCCGCCGCCGCCCGGCAGAAGGCACCGGTCGCGCTGGTCCCGCGCAACGACCCGATGACACTCGTCGACGGGCACGAAAGCGTCGCCAAGACCAACGCGTACCGCGCGGGAGTCGACATGCCGGCGATCCGTGCCCGGGCCGACGGCGACGGAGCGGCCTTCTGCACCACCCTCTTCCGCGACCCGGCCGGCGTCCAGCGCATCTTCAAAGACAAGGCGCTCTTCGAGAAGGCGCCCTCGCCGGACCCGGGCACGGCGCCGAACCTCTTCGGCTTCCTCGCCGCGCGGGCCAACCAGACGTTCACCAACCTGGGCTGCGATCAACTCCTCGGCGCCGCCGACCCCGTCGGCCTCACGACGGACGCCGAGGGACGCGTGACCGACGCCGTGCTGACCCCCCTCGGCCAGGCGTCCCGCTCGACCGGCCCCACGACCGGCACGCCCACGTCCACACCCCCGTCGCCGAGCAGCCCACCGGCCGGCACCGGCTACAGCCCGACCGCCTCGCCCACCGGCACCGCCTCGCCCACCGGCGCCGCATCACCCACCGGCACCGGCTCGCCCACCGGCGCCCCGGCCTCCTCGGCGCCGGCGTCCCGGACGCCGTGAGTTCGACAGTCCTCCCAGGCGTGTCAATTGGATCATCCTGGTCATTCGTCGTATATCGTGTGATATAGCCGAGCATCACCGCAGGGCAAACGTTCAAGTGGCCTTCCCTTGGCCTGTGTTTGTCGGAGTCCGACACCGCCACCATCGACGTGCGCAGCTCCAGGAAGAACGCCGGTGGGTACTTGCTCAAGTGACCAAGGAGGACCTATGTCCGTCCAGGGTTTCGGTGGACTGTCCGTGCTCGATGTCCACCCGTTCCGAACAGTCGCATGCGGGGCCGACGGCCACCGCACAACCGTGATCACACTGACGGGCGTACTGGCCTGCGTGGTCAATGGCGACACGCTGACCGGCGTGCTGCACCAGGCCGCCTGGCTGGTGGTGGCGATCACCATCCTGGTTCTCGTGCAGTCGGTCGCGGGCCGCCTTCGGGGAAAGGCGGCCGAGCCTCTCACCCCGCGGGAGACCGACGGCTGACACCGATGCCGCCGCACGCGGGCAGATCGGGGCGGACTTCCCCAACTCGCTCACCGGGGTGGGGCAGTCCGCGCCGATCGACCTGGTAGGTATGGGGCAAGGCCGGACCTCACAGCGGCGTACAAGGAGACGACATGGCTTCGAAGCCCCCGGTGCCCCCTTTCACCCGAGCCAGCGCGATCGAGAAGGTCCGCCTCGCCGAGGACGCGTGGAACAGCCGGGACCCTGAGCGCGTGGCCCTCGCCTACACGGTGGACAGCCGCTGGCGCAATCGCGCGGAGTTCATCAACGGCCGCGAGGAGATCGTCGCTTTCCTCACCCGGAAGTGGAACAGGGAGCTCGAGTACCGGCTGATCAAGGAGCTGTGGGCATGCGAAGGAAACCGCATTGCCGTGCGGTTCGCCTACGAGTGCCACGACGACTCGGGCAACTGGTACCGCTCCTACGGGAACGAGAACTGGGAGTTCGACGACGAGGGCCTGATGCGGGTCCGTCTGGCGAGCATCAACGATCTGCGCATCACGGAGGAGGAGCGGAAGTACCACTGGCCTCTCGGGCGCCGCCCCGACGATCATCCGGGACTGAGCGAGCTGGGCCTCTGAGCGCGACCGGGGCCGTCAGCCGGCCGCCTTGGCGACGATGCGCTCCATCTCCTCCCGGCCGAAGGCGCGCAGCGTCGTGGAACGGACATTGCCGACCCCGCCGAGCTGCAGGAGCGCCGCCGTGGCCGTTTCCTCGTCGGGCGCCTCGACCACGGCCACGAGGTCGTAGGGGCCGACGGTCCAGTAGATGGTCAGGAGCTTGGCGCCCAGCTTCTGCACCGCCGAGCCGAAGGCCTCGGCCCGCCGCGCGGTGTCCTTGTAGTTCCGGACGCCCTGATCGGTCCAGTTCAGCAACGCGACATACGTCGGCATGCCCTTCCACCTCCACCGGGAGACACATCGTGTGATCAAGCCTGGGCACCGGGGCCGGAGCCCGCACGAGATGTGCGCCCGGACGAGGGGTGCCCCGGCTGTGCCGGGGCCGGAGTGCGCGCGGTGGCGAGCTGCTCCAGCGTCGAACGGAGAGGGACTGTCGGGCCGAGCGGGCGGGTGCGGGAGCCCGGCTCCGGGGTGGTACGCCGGCCCCGTCCGCTGCTCGGCGCGGTGGTTCCGCGACATCCCGGCCAACCACGGAGAGCAGGTGTCTCCCATGCGCGTGTCGGCCCGTATCGCTCTCGTGTCCTCACCGGTCCGGCCGTCGCGGCCGGCGGCGTGGCCTTCGCGGCCCCGCCCGCCCAGGCCGACATCCCGGCCTGCACGAGGACGGTCCAGCAGACGGGCGTCGACGTCTCGGACGCCGTCACAGCGGCGTGCACCCGAGGAGTCCACGCCGACCTGGCGGGCTGTGCGAGCGCCCTGACCGGGGCGGGCGTGCCGGGCGGCGCCGCGAACGGCGCCTGCCGGATGGCGGCCAACCCGCCCTGACGCCGCCGTGCCCGTGACGCCCCCTCGGCGCACGGCCGTCAGCCGTTCCATCGCACCGAGCGCAGCTGCCTTCGGGAGCTGACTCCGAGCTTGGCGAAGACGTTGCCGAGGTGCCATTCCACCGTGCGCGGGCTGATGAACAGCTGGGCGGCGATCTCCTGGTTGGTGTGACCGTCGCGGGCCAGTGAGGCGATCTGGGCTTCCTGGCCGGTGAGTTCGGTCCCGGTGCCGACCGTGCGCCTACGCGCGGTCTCCCCGGTCGCCAGCAGCTCCTTGCGGGCGCGCTCGGCGAAGCCGTCGGCGCCGAAACGGCTGAACGCCTCGAACGCGCACCGCAGCTGGTCGCGGCTGTCCCGGCGGCGGCTCTGGCGGCGCAGCCACTCGCCGTACAGCAGCCGGGCGCGGGCGAGTTGGACGGCGATCCGGCAGTGCCCGAGGTGCTCGATCGCCTCCTGGTAGAGGCTGTCGGCGGCCCGCCCGTCGCTCAGCAGCGCGCGCGAGCAGGCCTCCGTGCCCAGGGCCCAGGCGGTTCCGCTGGCACGGGTCCGTTCGCTGAGCTGGTCCAGTGCCGCGGCGGCGGTCCTCGGCTGCCCGCTGCGCACGGCGGCCTCGACCAGTTCGGCCAGTGCCCAGCCGTAGAAGCCCAGATCCTCGTACGCGCATGCGCGGTTCGCGGCCGACAGCGCGTCGTCGTAGCGGCCGGCGCCGTTGTACAGCAGCGCCTTCGAGTACTCGGCGATACCGAGGGAGCGCCCCTCGCCGCGGGCGCGCACCTCCGCGGCGGTGGACTCGATGAGCTCCAGCGCCTGGGGCTCCCGTCCCCGCCAGGCGGCGAGCATGAGCGAGGTGTACATCATGGGCGTGCCGCCCACCGCCTCCGAGATCTGTGTGGCCTCGTCGATCTGCGCCGCCGCGGTGCCGAACTCGCCGGCGAGGACATGGGCGCACGCCTCGTAGGTCAGGGCCATCGGGAGGACGGCGAGGGCCCCCGCCTCCCGGGCGATGCGGACGGCGCCGGCCGCCATCTCGTACCACTCCTCGTCGTCCCACAGCTCCGGCGCGATGGGTTCGGGGATCACCCGGAACGCCAGCCAGAGCCAGTGCCGGTCCGCGGGGGTCGTGCCGGATGCCTGCTCCCGCCGGGTGACGTCCAGGGCGTGCCTGAGCGGGGCGACACCGGCGGCATAGCCGTCGAGGAGCCGGCTGACCATGCCGTCCAGAAGGACGTCGATCATCCGTGGCGGTGAGGGCGGGGGAGGACCGGCGCGGACCGCGTCGGCGACCTCCCGCTGCCCGCCTCCCGTGCTGAGACGGCCCGCGAACAGCGCCGCGCCGACGGCTTCGAGCAGGGTGTCACGGGCGAGGGCGGCGTCGAGGGGTGCCAGGCGTCGCGCGGCCTCCAGCAGGAGCCGGGGCGCGTCCCTGTCCCGCAGCCGGGCGAAGACCAGCCGGGCCCGCAGCCGCTCCAGCTGGGCCCGCTGCAGGTCGTCGAGCGGGCCGGCCTCCGCGGCCGCCAGCAGGGTGCGGGCCTGGTCGATGCCGCCGGCGTCGATCGCGGCCTGGGCGGCGGCCAGGGTGC